>CAWVVE010000045.1:0-9023 GCA_963933075.1 uncultured Verrucomicrobiaceae bacterium
AATGAAACTAAAGGTCCTCTTGTGTTACTAGGCAATATACAAGGGCAAAAACTTTCATAAATTTTAATGCAGAACGCGGCAGTCAGGAATAAGGCCTATCCGAAAACAGGGGAATTCCAGCAGGGCTCAATTTCAGGGCAATGCAGCCTGAGGCATTATTTAGCCTTCTGATTTGAGTTGTTGATAAAGGTCGTAGGCATCCTCGGCATTCATGCCTTCATGAACAACGCCCCTCACGGCTCGCATCATTGGGACAGGCGCATCAGCCTGGAAAATATTACGGCCCATATCCACTCCTGATGCACCTTCCTGACAGGCGTCATATGCCATCTGAAGGGCGTCTCGTTCTGGTCGTTTCTTGCCACCTGCAATAACGATGGGCACGGGGCAACAACTGGTAACTGTATCGAATCCGTCCTCAATGTGGTAGCATTTCACCATATGGCAACCGAGCTCAGCCATCAGTCTTGTGGCCATGCGGAAATATTTCACGGTGCGTTCCATTGCCCTGCCGACCGCAACAACTCCCATCACCGGTATACCATAACCGGCAGCAGCATCAATCAGGTTGGTGAGATTCTGCAGTGACTGGCGCTCATACTGGCTGCCGATAAATACCTGAACGGCCAGGACGGAAGCATTAAGTCTAATTGCCTCGTTGATATCAATAGCAAGGTGCTCGTTGGAAAGGGGTTCGTAACCGGGGCGGCTGAGTTTTGCAGGTTGACCTGCGATTTCGCCCTCCCAGTCATCACCCAAGCTCACCATGCTGGTGCCGCCTGATGCGCGAAGGGCTATCGCCTTTTGAGTGCTTGCGGGAATGATGCTTCGCTGTATGCCGCGAGTCAACATGAGACAATCACAATAGGGCTCAAGGGGTAGAATGGTCTGGTCTACGCGCTCCAGCCCCGTGGTCGGCCCCATGAAATAGCCATGATCAAATGCCAGCATGATTGTCCTGCCTGAAACAGGGTTGAAAATATGAGCAAGGCGGTTCTGCAATCCCCAGTCGTACTGATGCGAACCCTTGAGGAAGAAGCTGGGCGCCTTTTGAGGCACCTCAGTGAAGTATTCCTTATCTTTTTTTTCTGCCTGAGTTCCGTCTAGATCTGCCATGTTGCTCTTTTGTTAATGTTTTCCTGGTTGAATGATATGTAAAACTATTGTGCAACGAAGTCGGACATTGCCCTTAACATGATTGCAATGGAGCACGCCCCCGCATCGGGGAATCCTATGGACTTTTCTCCAAGGGTCTTTGCTCGCCCCACCTTAGCTATGAGGGCCGCACTTTCATCCCTGCCGTTTTCTCCTGCACTAGCAACTGCTTCCAAGGCTTCATGCAATGGTAGTTGGATAAGTTCGCCGGCCTTGTTTGCCGCCGGGTCAAGGGCATCAATAAGCGTCTTGTCCCCCGGCTTTGCTCCGCCCCTAGCCATCACTCCGGCGTTTCCTTCGTGAAGGAATACGGAAAGGCTCTCGGAATCAAGTGCCACAGAGTCTTCAATGGCCTTGCCCCCACTGCGGAACATGGTCCCGAAAATTGCACCGGAGGCTCCTCCCATAGAGCTCATCATCGCCATTCCAACTGTTGTAAATGCCTGGGAAACGGAGTCGATCTGAGTAGAGGATAATTTCTCAATCGCAGCAGTCATTCCGCGCTGCATCCCCAGTCCATGGTCGCCGTCACCAAGGTTTCGATCAGCATCGGTAAGTTCAGGCTCGGCGGCTATGATCGCCTGAGAGACAAAGTGGAGCATCTCCACTGTCTCATTAACATTAAGGGAATCCTTTGGCATGGGCGAAATTGTTATCTAGGGCTCTATAGTTTCGTGTAGCACACCGATTGACAAGGCGGGTCCCAGTATCCCTTGAGTTCGTCATCCAACTTTGTGATGCTGAACGAAATTCCGGACATTTCCTGACATGTGACCAGTGGGCCGATGATTGTCTGGTAGACTTTTATGCCGCGATCGGCAAGCAACTCCTTTGCCTTGCGAAGGCATATTAGACATTCCATCATCGTCGTTGCTCCTAGACTATTGACAAAAAACAGAATCTCATTGCCTTCCTCAAGGCTGGAAACATCAGGATCATCGTCAAAGTCCTTGAATATGAGGTCCAGCATCTGTGGCGTTAACTCGTCAGCGCTGGTCATTGGAATCTCTCGAATGCCTTGCTCCCCATGAATTCCCATGCCTAAACCGATGAGTTCCTCGTCAATTTCGAAAGTGGGCTTACCGGTTGCGGGAATAGATCCGGGTGACATTGACACACCAACTGAGCGCGTATTCAAAACGACTTTCCTGGCTGCAGTTGCAAGTTCATCCAAAGATCCTGCATTCTGGGAAGCGGCACCAATCATTTTCACTATTGGCACAAGCCCTGCAATGCCGCGCCTATTGTCCCTCTCCTTTGCAGGAGCAGAGCAAACGTCATCATTTATCAGTACGGTTTCGATCTTGATCCCCTCCTCTTCTGCAAGTTCCGCGCCAATATCAAAGTTGAGTACGTCACCGGCATAATTTCCATAGAGATATAATACACCATTGCCCCTGTTGACCGCCTGGGTCGCCTCAAGCACGATATCAGGCGAGGGGGCGGCAAAGATGTCACCACATGCGGCACCGTCAGCAAGGTTGGTGCCAACCAAGCCGTGGTAGATTGGTTCGTGCCCGGAACCACCGCCCACAAGCAATGCCACTTTGTTATCGGCAATGTCATTTTTAACTATTGAACGGGTGCCAACCTTGCTGCATTGGCCGTCATAGGCATCCACAAGGCCTTCAAGAAGTTCATCGGCTACTTGGAGAGGATCGTTTATGAGTTTCTTCATTTAATGTCCGCGAGAAAAATTGTTGTTGAGAATAGGAGCAAATGACGACGATGCGAGCAAGTTAAAATCCCATTTATACTATTGAATTGAAGATTTAACTATCGGCGTTCGTAGACCTCAAAGCTGTCGAGGAACACTTCGCCGGTAGATCCGGCAAGGGCAGCGACACCGTCGAAATGCAGTTGATCGTCCTCATTCTCCCATGGCATGTCGCCATACTCAGTAGCAAAATCAAAGCTTCTTACGCCTAGGTCACGCGTATCCAGCTCATTTTCTATTTTATGAATCGCCTCACGGGCATCAAGCGCACGAACAAATGCATAAACGACTCCACCTTCAAATATACCGTGCTGAGCCGATCCCTGCTCATATGTAAACTCGACATTGCACCAGTAAACTCTTGATTCATCTTGAGGTAAGCTGTGTTTCATTGACATGGGGTTGAATTTAACCTTTTAACCGCTTTATCAGAGCCGCAAGCCATTTGACTATTCACCTTTTATTAAGAAGTATTAATTAGTAATGCTGATCACTATCTGTAATGCCATATGAATTGCCCATGAGATTGTTGACTCAATCCTTTTTTATGATTCTGAGCTTAACCCTGCGAAGCAGTTACTCATCTGCACAGAGTGCGGATGAACAGCTCAGGGCATTGCCGCAGTGGAATGACGCGCTGACCGCTCATGGTGACGGGCTTTCTGAAATCACAATCCTTCGGTTGAATGAAATTAATCAACTGGACAGTCTCGCTCCTGAGGCCCAAATCCGTATCAGGCACTTTTTGGTAGAGAGCCTTGTTAGGGTAGGTCGTTTTGAAGATGCCCTCGCGAATGCTCAGGGCAATGAATTGCCCTTTTGGCAAGGTCTTGCACAGGCGAAACTGGGACGACTGTCTGACGCACAAGCCCTGCTCCTGCTGTGTTTAAGTGACCCTGGTCATGCTGCAAAAGAAGAGGCAATTTTGACACTCGCCGCTACTTTGAATCAACTTGCAGGAGTCAATCGGGCTGGAGAATTTTTAGCCGGCGCAATTAACAAGCCCGGGAATGAATCACTTTCCCCCAGACCGCGCCTGGCACTTGTGGAGCTTCACCTTGAACAGGGCAAGTATCAGGCCGCATTACAGACACTGGCTGGTTTGAAAGAAAAAGAAACCTTGAACCCGACACTCAGGGCCACCGCTAATCTGCTGGAGGCGAGGTCACTCATAGCTCTTAAACAATTTAAGGATGCCCAGGATAAGCTGCGTGCAATCCTGCCGCGGCAACAGTCAATTCCGCCCTCGATTATCAACACCGCATCGCTGCTTCTTGCAGATGTATCAATCGCAACCGCTGCTCCTGATGACGCCGTAGTGATCTTGACGGGAGTGATTGAAAATGCCCCTTCCGGCGGCAATGTGCTTCCCGCCTTTGATCGACTTGCCGACGCAGGTTTTTTAAAGAGTTCAGGCGGAATCGCCATGCTGAAAAAATGGCAGAAATCCCCCAAGGCTGAAACCAGCAGGCCTGCTTCCTTTTTCGCTGCCGCTGAAGGAAGGGTAAATATCGAAAACCGGCCGCAAGCGATACAACTGCTCAATAAGTTAAAGGGCGGCAATGACCCGGTGGCGATTAGAGCCAGTCTCCTCCTCTCGGAGATGTTGATTGAGGATTCAGACAAGAAAGGTGCGATTGCCGTGCTGGAAGAACTCAGGCAGTTCACAGGCAATGAGGTCGTTATAGCTAGAATAGAATTTGTCGAAGCCAAGGCGAAATATGTAGCAGGAGAGTTCGAATCTGCAGCTGACCGGTTTGCAGGAATTTCCGAGAGCACTGCCTCCGACGTGGCCTCATATAATTCAGCTGTATCATCCCTTAGGGCGGGAGATGACAAAAAATTCCTTGCCCAGGCAACCCTCCTTCCAGAAGTAACCGGCCAGTTCTCGAGAGGAGAACTCCAACTTGAAAGAGCACTCTACAAATGCTCAAATCGAGATCCTGATGCAGGCAGCGCCTTGGCAGAGTTCCTCAGGAATCATCCCAAGCATCCCAGAAGAGCAGAAGCATACCTTGCCTCGGCATCAACAAATGTCCTTTCCGGACCACTTAATTCGGAATCCGCACGTGACAATCTGAAGAAAGCACTTGCTCTGGAGAGCTCGGACCTAAGTCGTGAAAGGGCGGATTATATCGCCTTCTGGATTGAAGAAATTGCCGGAGCAAATGAGAAAGCTATCGAATACGCCGACCGCTTTATCAGCAAATGGCCAAAATCCGCTTCATCCCCCGGAATCATAATGCGTCAGGCTGAAATTCAGTTCCGTTCCAATGACTACCTTGACGCAATGCAGAATTTTGAGAAACTCAGCATAGAATACCCGGATTCGGAATTGTCAGATAAAGCAATTTTCTTTGCCGGCAAAGCGGCAATGCTCACTCTTACTGAGGAAGGTGCCCATAGGGCACTGACATTCTGGCAAAAGCTGGCCGAGACAAAGAGCAAGCTGGCTCCACTGGGGAGGCACCATCAGGCACAAATTAAATTGAGCCAAGGCAATCAGGACGAAGCACTCAGCATCCTTGATGCGGCTCTTGTTGATGATCCTGAACCCAAACTGAAAGCCTTGATCCTTATCCTGAAGGGGCGTGCCCTCTATGAGCTTGGGGGAAAAGATGAATCTCGCCTGGTGCAATCAATCGGCATTTTCGCAGATGCGCTCTCATTAGCAGGTATATCAACCTCTGTCCGCAATGAAATTCTTTTTCGTAAAGCCAAGTCTCATGAAATTCTTGGGGAGAATGAGCAAACCTTATTCTGCCTGCATGAAGTAATGAAGAGCCGGACCAATCCACAGGGCAAAGATAACTCACAGGAGTTTAAATGGTATTATCGTGCCGGGTTTGAGGCCATCAGGATCAAGGAGGCGACGGGGAATCAGCAAGGCATAATTGCGGCCATAGCCATTGCTGACCGTCTGGCCAGAACACCAGGACCGAGGGCTGATGAAGCCAGGAAAACCGGCCAACGGTTACGGCTAGAGCATTTTATTTGGCAGAAATAATGTCGCCGGTTGGCGTATTGATTAAGTAATGGCAATCAACTTGACGTGTCAGTTGTCGGACAGCTCAAGAAAGGATGAATTCGATATCTTCACCGGAAAGGGTTTGCATCAATGGTGCTTCGTCATCGAGCGCGACATCTGCCATATGGCGTTTACGCTCTTGTAATTGCAGTATTTTTTCTTCAACTGTTCCTGTCACTATAAATTTATACGAGGTGACTGTCCGCTCCTGTCCTATGCGGTGAGCTCGGTCTGTGGCCTGAGCCTCGACGGCAGGATTCCACCAAGGGTCAAAATGGACAACGGTATCCGCCCTGGTCAGGGTGAGTCCGTAACCGCCGGCTTTCAGTGACATGAGGAATATAGGTATTTGGCTTTCCTCAGACTGGAATGCCTCAACTTGTTGACTTCTCTGCGTGGGCGACTGTGAACCATCAAGATAACAATATTTAAGGCCTTTAGAGTCCAAATGCATGCGGATCAACCTGAGCATGGAAACAAATTGAGAGAAAATTAAAACCCTGCCGCCTGTCTCAAGCACTCCATTAATTAATTCGTTGAGGGCAAGCATCTTCGCCGAAGGGACCCACGAGAGAGCATCTTCATATCGAAGATTTGCATCAGAATCATTCAATGATATTGCGGACTCATCTTCAGTAGTGGTATTTGAATGGGATTTCCTGTTGATTGGTCCGTCTAAAAGACGCAAATCACAGCACACCTGCCGGAGTCGCAGTAGAAGCAAAAGCATTTCCATCCTTGCTGAACTGTCACTCAATGCCTTATGTAAGTTTTTAAATTTATTTTGACCGAATCTCAACAACTGTTCATAATTGCTTCTTTGGTCAGGACTTAATTCACAATAAATCACACGTTCAATTTTGGCGGGAAGTTCACTGGCAACTTCCGCCTTGGTGCGCCTGAGCATAAAGGGTGAAATTCTCCGATGGAGTCGTTTCATCTGGTCAGGCTTACCGCTTCCATAGCGGGAAATGAACATATCACTGCCCTCAAGATAACCGGGATTTGCAAAATTCATGATTGACCACAAGTCCTGCACTGAATTTTCAATCGGTGTACCCGTGAGAGCTATTCTCGAGTGGGATGATATCATTGACAGGGTTTTAGCGACTTGCGTCCTGGGATTCTTCAGACAGGAAGCCTCGTCGGCAACGACCAGTTGAAAAATGAGTTCAGGATATTTTGTAATATCGCGGGCTAAAGCTCCATAACTTGTGATAACAATATCTGATTCCTGCATTTCCTTGAAGCGTATTGCTCGTCCTGTCCCATGAAGAACGATCACTCTCTTTGATGGCAAAAAACGGGAAATCTCCTGCTTCCAGTTGAAAATAAGTGAAGTCGGGCAGACGACGATACAGGTATTCGAAGCGTTTTCACCCCTGTCATTATCGTTATCAATTTCAGGGTTGTCCTGCAGCAGGGCGATGAGCGCCAAGATTTGAACTGTTTTGCCTAGACCCATTTCATCAGCCAGGATTGCCCCGTGTTTCATTGATGATCGTGAGTAAAGCCAGGCTAATCCACTCTGCTGATAATCCCTAAGTTCTCCACGGAAGCATTGAGGGGGGGGTATGTCGGTTGAGGATTCGCTAGGTTCACTAATGTATGTCTCAAAGAACAATTTATAGATCGAGCGTACTTTTCGCCTTGAAGGATGATTGATCTCATGATCAGCCTCCGCATCGCTCAAGGCATCGAACAATCCCCCGACCTCAGCGCTGTCGAAGGCAGCACAACCGCCTCCAGGGAGTCTTACCCTGCTGCTGCCTGTCGATAGCAATCTTCGAATCTCTTTCTCAGGAATGCATTGGCCACTGGAGGATGCAAATTCCAGATCGAAGCTCAACCAGTCATTCCCCTGCCCCACTTCTGCAATTCTTGGGCGAACTTTATCTATGTTTTTTGTGATTTCAGCAAAGCGCGGACCAATCTCAACATGCCATTCGCCGGCTGACATTACCCGGTCTAGATTCCCCGCATAGAAATCAAGGATGTTCTCTTCTCCCTTTAACTTGCCAAGAAAACACTCTGTCTGGCCATCATTAGGGGATTTTGATTGATTCCAGTCCCCTGTCTGAAAGAGTTTGAACGCTTTCGATACGAATGCGGGGTTCGCGCTCTCGCCCGGCTTATAGATGAATGAAAGGCTAATGTCCAACTGCCTTAGCGATCCCTCAAGCTTGAGGGATACCTCGGGGATTCCAGGTGTAATACGAAGCAATTCGTTTAACTGCCCTGAACATTCCATGTGGAACACATCCGTTAAATTTGGAAGTTCATTGCGCAGCCAGGATATTTCAACTTCAAGTGAATTGGAAGTTGGCGAATCTTGCAGGAGTGGCGCAAACACTTCCCGGCATAATACAGGCAACTCCAAAACATTGGTGGGAATGCTTAAATGATCCGACTCTCGCAATATCCAGCAATCAATACCGTCAAAGAGAAGTAATGAACCGGTCATTTCAGGAAGTTCAATCCTTGCCTTGCCCGGGTTGTCTGGGATTTCTGTTGCCGTTATCGGTATCCTTGCCGGGATCGATGAAACGCGCGTCTGTGGCCATTGTTTCGAATTTCCGTCAATGTGATTATCAGGCCAGACGCCGCCTTTGAAGGCGGTCATCAACTGCAGGAAATCTGACTTGTTCAAGTCAATCCGCTTTGATTCCCCCTGCAATGCGATTCCAAGCCTTGAATAGGTAGCTAAAACGTCATTTTTGATATCTCTGTCTATGGATGATATTTTGCCAGTCCGGCAGAACTGTAGCGGAAAATTGGATCTCTGATCGATAAGCGCGTAGTCAAAAAGCGGCACTGGAAACCAGAAAAATTCCGCAATTACATCTTCCGTTACACATTGACCTTCAGTAGAATCCAGTGGTTTTGCTGCATTTACGGAGCATTCCTGATCGAGGCCCACCAATGCCACTGCAATTGAATGCTCGCAAATTTTACCATCCCTTCTGGAGGCAAGGCAATTGCAATGGTTTTCAGCTTCACTGAGAGAATTTACCGTTAACCCTGCAATATGACGGCGTCGACCTTCAACAACGACACCCTTGAAATGCCAAGGCCTCGCTTCACCCATTGTAACCTTGGCCTCTATCACTGATCCTGCGCTAA
>CAWVVE010000046.1:0-8945 GCA_963933075.1 uncultured Verrucomicrobiaceae bacterium
AACACAACCAGTGAGCAGATGTTCATGTTCCTGACCCGCCTCGGGGAGGAGTCTCGCTGCACGATCACCGGGGATCCCTCTCAGGTGGACCTGAGGTATGGGGTTACTTCTGGATTGAGTGAAGCGATGGAAATACTTTCTTCCGGCATAGAAGGTGTTGATTTTATTGAGTTTAAAAGGTGCGATGTGGTGCGACATCCCGTGGTTTCATCAATCATACAGGCATACGACAACATTAGAGAGAGAAAGCAGTTGACTGACGGTTAAAAGTCACTTGCGAAAGTTGTCGAGAAGCGTTGATTTTGCTTCGCTGTTTATTAAGCTTAAGTCAGTTCAGCAATTGAGGGATGTATTATCCAAAGCATCCTTTGCCATTACAGATAAATCGTTGCAAGTATCCCGTTTACTGAATCCTCAAAGGTAAAGACCGCAGTCTATCTCTTCACGCTTTTCCGCCTTCGCGGCATAACAGTGTTATGCACTTTTGCGCATTCTGGATTTAATTCCCCATGATCAAGGCTCTCAAGAGGCTCCAGCTGAAACGGCGAGGGCTAATGACCGAGAAAACCCGCCGCAAGCACAGCGAGACGGAATGGGTTGAGAGGTTGCGCGATGCGGCGTTTGTTCGTTGTTCGCTGTTCCTGTTATTTGCCATTGGTCTAGGTTCATTGATTATGGGGGCACCTGACGAGCGGTTGCCAATGGTGGGAACGCCCTGGCGCGCTACTATGCTAGGGCTGGTGGTTTTGTTAATCGCCTTGTTGCATTTTTATATCAACCACCCGTCCAGTTTCCGTCGTAACAGCCGAGTCCTGTTGATTTTCGGCATCATGTTCATTCACCTGGCGTTGCTCCGTTTAAGTTTTGCTCTGGCTGATGGCGGCACTTTCGGAGAGGGGGGGGAGCATTACAGTTTTCTGCTTGCTCCTTTTGCCTTGGCTCCGATGGTCCTCTCGATTTTGCTGGGCAGGACACAGGCGCTATTTGTCACTGTTTTATGTGCTGTTTGGGGTGCATTATTGGTTGGCGGCGCGCAATCCCTGCCAATCGTTGTTGCTGGTCTCGTGGTGGGTTTTCTCGCAGTGTTGGTCACTGATGGAGTGCGTAAACGCAGCGGCCTGGTGCGTGCGGGGTTACTGATCGGTCTTTCGGTAACCGGCTTTGGTTTTCTTTTCGGAATGATTGGAGCGGATTTGCTCGGCAGTCAGGCAGTGGACTGGATGGGTTTGGGCTATGGTATCCTGGCCGCTTTGCTGGGAGGAGTCGTGACAGCAATGGTCGTTGGGGGAGTGCTTCCTGTTCTGGAGAGTGTATTCCGGATCACCACTGATATCTCATGGATTGAGCTTGCCGACCTTAATAACCCCCTTTTGCGCAGGATGACCATTGAGGCTCCCGGCAGTTATCATCATAGCCTCCTGGTGGCTAACCTTGCTGAGTCTGCCGCTGAGGCAATTGGCGCAAACGCTACAATGTGCAGGGTATGCTCTTATTTTCACGATATAGGCAAGCTCGCTAAGCCGGAGTATTTCATCGAGAATATCGGGGAAGCTGATAATCTCCATGATGACTTGACCCCGACAATGTCAGCCTTGGTCATTACCGCACATGTGAAGGAGGGTGTTGATATTGCCCTTACCCACAAGCTAAACTCTAGGATTATTGACGTCATTGAGCAGCATCATGGGACGTCACTGGTATATTTCTTCTACAGGAAGGCCATTGAGCTGGAGAAGGAGGCACGTGAGCGACAGGAGGAAGGAGAGTTTAATGATGATGATATTCCTGAGATCTCCCAGGAGAGCTTCCGGTATCCGGGGCCAAAACCACAGTGCAAGGAGAGCGGTATTATCAGCTTGGCTGACGCAGTTGAAAGTGCATCACGCACTCTGGAAAAACCTACACCCGGCAAGATTACACAGCTCATTGAGGATATCGTCAGCAGCAGGATACTCGATGGTCAACTGAGCGAATGTGACTTAACCCTTCGGGAAATAAAGGTGATCTCCGAAAGCTTCAACTCCACTTTGCGCAGTATGCTGCACAGCCGGATTACCTACCCGAAGGATAATAAGGGTGCAGAGAGGAACGGTAAGGGCAAGAGTAATTCTTCCGGCAAGAATTCCACTACGGGCAAAAAATCATCGAGGCATGACATGCAGGCAGGCAAAGCAAAGAAGGCCGATGTTTTACTTCCATGAGTTCTGTTCAGGCAGGTCCATGGCTTCGGTTGTATAATCTCCAGGGGCAGGTTGGTCTTGATGTTGATTATATCGGGGAGGCGGTTAAAAGGGCCATTCCCCAGTGTTTTAAGCAAGCTGTCACTGAATCCCCTCTTGTTGGCCTGAAGCATATTGAGGTAAGCGTAGTGTCCGGCCCGGAACTCTCCGAGGTGCACGGGAAGTTCCTGGATGACCCTACAGCCACTGATGTCATCACCTTTGATCACGGTGAGATTATAGTCAGTGCGGATATGGCGAAGGAGAAGGCCTCCGGGTTCGGGCATTCCACTGAGGTTGAGCTTCTGCTTTATGTTATCCATGGCTTGCTGCACCTGGGTGGCTACAATGACAAGTCTGACAGGGAATTTGAGGAGATGAGTGCGATCCAGGAAAGAATCTGGAAGGATTCCCGCTGATGGCCTGCCGATACGCAGGAGTTTTCTTTATCGATTCCCCTTACCGGTATATATATTCCCTTGGAATGACATGGATACCTTGAATGGAGAATCTATCTACCGTGATACTGTCGGGGACGGGATGGAAGGGTGGCGTGCCATCAGGAATGCGTGTCATGGCATCCGCCCACAGGGTGCATTGGCTTATCTTGGTGAAGAGCAGGCCTGGGATGAATTCTACGGCGAATGTTTTCAAGGTATGCTGTTGCCGCATTTTGCGTTGGTGTATCAAGCCTCCTGTGCCGGAAACATTAAGCAGGTTATTGCCGCTGATGACCGGTTATTGGAGCAAATCCCGGATTTGGCAGCTGAACGGTTGAGTTTGTGCTCATCAGCAGTGTTCACTGCCCGTGGAGGGGGAAGAGGGATGGGGTTATTGCGAAGGTTAAGTGTGAAGCGTCCGGAATGCAGCTTTACGACGGCGTTTGCAGTTCATGCACCGTTGTTTAGTTTGCCGTTATTGCAGGCGGTAATGGCTTATGCTTACTTTGAATGGCGGATGGGATCAGGCAGTAGAGCTCTTGTGCCTGAAAATCCCGGGCAATGGCAGGAGATATTCTCCAGTGGTGTCATTGCATCTCCCGAGTCAATTCGGCAGGCACTCTCGGAGCATCTCAGTGGATGGCAGGAGATTGCCGGTGGCATGTCTTAATGAACGTGCAGAATGCCAGTGTTGAGGTTGAGGCTGTCCCGGTTACGGATATAGCGGGCAGTGCTAGCCTGGCAGTACCTTGGCAGGTGTTGATTCTTGATGATCCGGTGAACCTGATGAGCTTTGTGACACTGGTGATTCGCCGTATCTTCGGTTATTCAGAGCAAAAGGCGACTGAACTGATGTTGCAGGTTCATCAAAAGGGTAGGGCTATTGTCTGGACAGGAGATCGCGAGAAAGCCGAATTATTCGTGCAACAGTTGCAATCATACCAATTGCTGGCGGCGATGGAACCGGTGGAGTAATGCCTGTCTAATGGAGTTAATTAGCCATAATGACGGCACGTGGTCTCTGAACAGGGTTTCTGAGCTGGAATATCTCATGCTTTCGCGCATCCAGGAGTCTGCCGATCCTTCTGGTTGTGATGAGGCGCTTGGCCGTCTTTACCCATCACCGGTTGCTTCGACGGCAAAACTTGACCCGCAGGCAGCAATGTCCATTGAGGAGGATTGGAGGGAGTATACAGGACCGGACATTCGGGCCGGTTTTGGCAAGGCTCTACGCACTGTTGTATCCGATATTGCATCCGCATGCGTTGAGGATGTTGACGGTGTGGATTATTACGGAATTACTGCCCCGGATATTCATGCCGAAAGCTGGTGCAGTGCCTTGAATCAGGCGAGACTGGTATTGCATCACAGGCATGATCTTCCTGCCGAGGCAGCGGAAATGGAGAGTGGTCCCGTTTCCGTGGAATGGATGGCAATGCTCCAGTCTGAAATCTATGGGATGCTTATGGAGTTCCTCATCAAGAAGGTGCTCTGGGATCAATAAGGAGACCGGCTTCGAAACGGGAAGGAGAACAGGCAGAAATACCTGGAGGTGAAAAAGGGTCAGGTCCCGGCTTGGAAGCCTAAGGTTCTTTTATCGGTTGATAAGAACTGCGCGCTGTTGAAATTTGAAGGAGGAATTTTTCTGATCTGGTAAATATCCCAATGCGCTATTGTTAAAAAAGTGAATATTCAAATTCTATCTATACTGCTCACAGGAATTGTTGGCTCAGGGGCTCTATTAGGCCAAAAACCCAACATCGTTTGGATCACCAGTGAGGACAACGGTCCTGATCTTGGCGCCTATGGCCAGCAGTATTCCCATACCCCGGCACTTGATGCCCTGGCGGCACAGAGTGCCATCTATACCAATGCATTTGCAACGGCGGGGGGCTGTGCCCCTGCCGGGGTGTGTGCCCCGGCGCGATCAACAATCATTACCGGCATGTATCCGCCGGCACTTGGCAGTCAGCATATGCGCAGCCGGGCACCGCTCCCGGAAGGCATCAGGTTTTATTCCCACTACCTGCGTGAGGCGGGATATTATTGCACCAACAACTCGAAGAAGGACTATAATCTCATTGAGCCATCCGGTGCCTGGGACGAATCGGGACGCAATGCCCACTGGAAGAATGCTCCTGAGGGCAAGCCTTTTTTTGCCATCTTCAACCATACCATTTCGCATGAAAGCAAGATTCGTCTTGGGGAGAAGTCTTTCCCTCACCACAGGATCGGAGATGCACCGGTGCCTCCGTATCACCCTGACATACCCGAAACCAGGAGGGATTGGGCGCAGTATCACGCCAATATTTCAAAGCTTGATGGCATCGTGGCAGGGAATCTCAAGGAGCTGGCTGAGGCGGGACTGGATGGGAATACCATTGTCTTTTATTACGGCGATCACGGTTCAGGTATGCCGAGGCACAAGCGATGGCTATGGGATTCCGGAATTCATATTCCCCTGCTGGTAAAGATTCCGAAAAAGTGGGGGCATTTACGCGGGGTTACTCCGGGCACAAAGACTGACCGGCTGGTGAGTTTTGTGGATCTTGGGCCTACGGTCCTTAGCCTTGCCGGCGTAAAACCTCCTTCTCATATGCATGGGAAGGCTTTTCTTGGTGAGCATGCTGTGGCACCACGGCAATATGTCCATGCCTTTCGCGGTCGCATGGACGAGCGCTACGACATGGTGCGGGCCGTCAGGGACAAGCGTTACAAGTATATTCGCAATTACAATCCGCACCAGATTTACGGGCAATATATTGCCTACATGTTCAAGACGGATACCACGCGACTCTGGAAAGAGATGTTTGATGAGGGTAAACTCAACGCGGTACAGAGTGCCTTTTGGATGCCCAAGCCCCCCGTTGAATTCTATGACACCCAGGTTGACCCGCACGAGGTAAAAAATCTGGCGACCAGCCCGGAGCATGCTCAGGAACTCGTGCGGTTGGCGGCAGAACTGGACCGCTGGCAGCTGGAGATCAGGGACCTGGGGTTCCTGCCGGAAGGGCAGATGCATGACAGGCGGGCCAACCTAACCCCCTATGAGTTCGGTCAGGATGCCACGAAATATCCTCTTGGTAAGATAAAATCCGCGGCAGAGATGGCGGTCAATGCGACAGTTGATACTCTTGGGCAACTGCGCGTCATGATGAGGGACCCTGACGCGGCCGTGCGCTACTGGGGGGCAACAGGGTGCATTATTCTCGCTGAGAAGGCGGCAAGGGCGAGGAGTGATTTACTGAGGTTGTGTAAAGATTCATCAGCTGATGTCCGCACTGCTGCCGCACAGGCTTTGTTTGTCCTGGGTGAGGGCGGCCGGGCTGCTGTCGTGCTGGAAGCAGTGATGAAGGAGAAAAATGTATTTTCACGATTGCGTGCCATGAATGTTCTGGATCACATGAACGAAACCGCCCGTGTGGCCGTAGCCAGGATTGCCGAGTTTGGCGACGCCGAGAAGATCGGTGCCTACGGGGAGAATTATATTGGCAATGTGATTAATAAAGCCGCGTCTGATCTTGGGGTTTCAAACTCAGGCGACAAGGGCAAGAATCCCAGGTCCAAACAGCGCCGAGAAGGCCGGGACAAGGGTAAATCAAAGGGAAAGAAGGCAAAATCCAAGGCCTGAGAAGAGGGTCGGCAATTCTTTGAGTGAGAGGAGTCCTTGCATTTAAGGTTACTCCTGACAACGTTGCCAGTCATGTTTGCGCAGCTTTCAGGAGGCCTTGAGGGTGTTTTCAAGAAACTCAAAGGTCAGGGAAAAATCACCGAGAAGAACGTCACTGACGCGATGCGCGAGGTGCGTATGGCATTGCTCGAGGCGGATGTTGATTTTAGTGTCACCAAGGAGTTCATCGCCAAAGTCAAGGAGGGTGCGCTTGGAGAAAAGGTATTAAGGAGTGTCACTCCCGGGCAGCAGGTCGTTAAGATATTCCAGGATTGCCTGACTGAACTGCTTGGTGGGGATGCCGCAGCACTGGATTTGAACGTGCCGGCACGGATTATCATGTGTGGCCTCAACGGCGCAGGAAAGACCACTACCTCAGGAAAACTCGCGCTGCGCCTGAAGAAAGAGGGGCGCAAGCCATTGCTCATTGCATGTGACCTTTACCGCCCGGCAGCTGTGGAGCAATTGGCTACGCTGGCCGGAGAGATTGATGTCCCCGTTTTTAAGCCTGATCCCGGGGAGAAGAGTATGGTGAAGGTCGCCAAGAAGGCTCTTGTCTGGGCAGAGGCCCAGGGGGGGAATGTGTTGATATTTGATACCGCCGGAAGGCAGGAGATCGATACTCAACTCATTAAGGAACTCAAGAGCCTGAGTGATTATCTGAAACCAAGGGAAACGTTGCTCATTGCCGATTCCGCGACCGGGCAGCAGGCAGTCAGCGTGGCAACGCATTTCAAGGAGGCTGTTGGAATAACCGGCATCGTGCTTACCAAGCTTGACGGTGATGCGCGTGGTGGTGCGGCGCTTTCCATGCGCTCGGTTACCGGTCAGCCAATAAAATTCGTGGGGGAGGGAGAGAAGCTAACCGATTTTGATGTTTTTGTGCCTTCACGCATGGCTGAACGAATCCTGGGAATGGGAGATGTTGTCGGGCTCGTTGAGAAGGCATCAGAGGCCATTGATGAGGAAGAAGCCATGAGAATGGCGAAACGCATGGAGAAGAAATCCTTCGATTTCAATGATTTTCTTGCGCAGATGAAGATGATGCAGAAGATGGGTCCGCTTGATGGAATACTCGGAATGCTGCCCGGGGCATCGAAGTTGAAGGGATTGGCCGGTGCCATGGATGAGGGTAAGCTCAAGAGGGTTGAGGCGATCGTGTTGTCAATGACCCCGAAGGAGCGCAGCCGTCCGGAATTACTCAATGGCAAACGGCGTTTGCGCCTTGCCAAGGGCAGCGGCAACAGCATTACCCAGGTAAATCAGTTTTTGCGTCAGTTTGGACAGATGCGCAAGATGATGAAAAGCAAGGGCAAGATGCGCAAGATGCTTGGGCAACTTGGCGGTGGAGGCATGGATATGGGTAACCTTGGAGGCTTGCCAAAGGGGATGAAGTTTTAGGATTTGTCTTGTCAGGTGAAAAAAATCTTGGCAATTCGTAAAAAGAGGGCACATTTAGCGCCCGATTAAAAGGCGTGGTCGCAGGATGGCGCTTTCAAAATCATTACTGATATCATGGCAGTTGTAATTCGCTTAAGAAGAGAAGGATCAAAGGGTCGCCCCTATTACAGGGTGATTGTTACCGATTCGCGTTCCCCGCGTGATGGTCGATTCATTGAGAGCGTTGGGGTTTACGACCCGATGCATGAAGGCAAAGATGCCCTCGATCTGGAAAAAGTTGACGAGTGGATTGGTAAAGGGGCAAAGCCCAGTGATACGGTGCGCAGTTTGATACGCAAAGCGCGCAAGGTTAGCCCATCTGCGGCTTGATTGAGGGAGATCGTTCATTTTTGGTGATCGTTCAGGGGGCATTGCCTCAGTCGGATTAAGGATTAACCGATATATTAATCGCCTGAATCGCGTATTTTTTGCCATGTGATGGGCTATGCCCTCCGGGCATTCTTGCAGCACTCCGCGAACTGGCGTAGCCTGTGGTGTAATTTTTCCCGATGGGTAGGTTTGCCTTGCTGACATTGCTTTTTGTTTTGTGGTTTTTGCCGCCGTTTACAGGTGGAGGTGACCTTATTGCCCTTGAAGTGGTTGGTGGAGTTGAGGCAGCCCCTGAACCGGAAGGCTCTGGCGAGAGGGATGGCAAGAATTCCGAGGAGGAAAGACAGCCGCTTTCCGTAGGGGATTCCATACTCAAGGATCTGGAACTTGATCCCCGAGGGGAGGGGTATGAGAGGAAGACCGCATCATTGTTCCTTGACCAGGTTCATCTTGAGAAGGTGATGGAGCAGATTAGCGACCTTGATGCTGAGGATTTCCGGAAACGCAACGAGGCCTCCAAGGCTCTGGTAATGGTGGCGGCTCCGATTGAACATCTGCTGGGAGCTGCACGAAGGGATGCCGGGGCGGAGATGTCCAGACGCATCCAGGGAATTCTTAATGTGCGTATCAAGAGACGCCGCCTTGATGCGCTTTATCACGTGGCAGGAAGATTGGCGGCCGAGGAAACTCCGGGGTGGGGTGTCCGCCTGGGGGTGATGGCATCGACCTTTGATCCGGTTTCTCACTGGGACTTGTTACGGATGTTCGAGATTGCCGCCGCGAAGTGCTCGCGCCAACAGGACCGCGAGGTATTTGACAAAGCTTTGGGCGCTGACCATGAATCAC
>CAWVVE010000047.1:0-8922 GCA_963933075.1 uncultured Verrucomicrobiaceae bacterium
CGTGCCCTCGTTATTTACCTTCAGGATTGATGATCCTGGACTCGTCGAGTTGGCGGGCATCTCGGTAGCTTCTGCAACCATTAGTGTTGCCGGCAGCAGCCTCACAGCCAATGGGCCTGTGTTGGTGACGCATTGGGGCTTGAGCGGGCCTGCCGTTCTCCGGATCTCGGCATGGGGTGCCCGTAAACTTGAAGCCTGTGATTATTGTTTTGAGTTGCAGGTGGATTGGTCCGGGGGAACCGAGTCAGAAGTTTCATTGCGGAGTAAGTTTTCCCGTCAGCGGCAATCTCACGGAGCACGAAGCGTCAGCCGCACCTCTATCCTCAAGGAAGTGTCGCGGAGGTTATGGGGTCGGTTTGTGAGAATGGCAGGCATTCCGGAGGATACCCTGTGGTCCGGGCTGTCAAAGTCGCAAATCGCCGCATTGTGTCGCCTTGTCCTCGGCGAGACCATGCAGGTGAATGGGAAGAGCATGAACAAGGAGGAATTTGTTACCTGTGGCGGTGTAGCCCTCAAGGATATTGACTTAACAACGATGCAGAGTCGCCGTGTGCCTGGGGTTTATTTTGCCGGCGAGGTGCTTGATGTTGACGGGCTCACCGGAGGGTTCAATTTCCAGAGCGCCTGGAGCACCGGTCGAATAGCCGGTGCATCGATAGCGGCAGAATTGTCGGGTTGATTGCTCGCTTCGGGTCTACTTGAGTAACTTTGAAAGTTCAGCGACTATGCCTGGATTACTGCCGGCAACATTTTCCACTGTGTCAATGTCTTGACGAAGATCATAGAGTTCGCCGGTGGTCATTACGCCGTTTTTAACCTTGGCCACCAGCCGGTGGCTTTTTGAGCGGACACTCACTGCATCGCGCCAGTAACTCAGTGCATATTTGCGCACGGAGGCCTTTTCCCCACTGAGGACAGGCACCAGAGAAACTCCATCGAGGTGGTGGTGTGTTTTTTTAAAGCCCGGCTTACAAAGATCGATCAGGGTTGGATAGATGTCGATGGTCTCGGCCAGTGCATTGGTGGCGACGCCACGCTTCATGCCGGGGGCACGTATCATCAGCACACTGCGGTTAGCCCGTTCAAAGGGAGTGTGCTTGGCCCATTGCTGTCCATCACCAAGGTGCCATCCGTGATCTCCCCAGACGACGACAATGGTATTTTCCTTTAAGCCGAATTTATCGAGCCCGTGCAGGACTTTTCCCACTTGGCGGTCGACATATCGCACGCAAGCCAGGTAGGCGCGACGGGCAGTGCGGGCGGATTCCCGACTTAGCGGACGGGTCTTCTTGTAAGGTGTGGCATATTTAAAGAATTCACCACTGCCATGCCGGTAAGGGGAGGTGAAGGGCTTCTCGTCGGCGGGTGGCGGAATCTCAATATCTTCAAATATATCCCAATCCTGCTTTGTTGCGACGAAGGGGAGGTGCGGTTTGAAGAATCCTAGCCCCATAAAGAAAGGTTTCCCCGCCTTCTTGAGCTCTCCCAGTTTCAAGACAGCTGCTTCAGCCATTAGGCCATCGGGTAAATCTGTGTCTTTTTTTGCCGCGAATTCCATCAGGTCCCTGTGCCCTCCGCCATCCTCACGATGCCTGCCCCCGCTGTATGCGAAGAAAATCCCCCAACCTCGTTTCCATTGCCCCATGGGAGTTGCAAGTTGATCCCATGCCCCGGGGACTTCAGGGCGTCCGTCCCCCTTCCCGTTATATGCAAAAACGCGGCCGTCTGCGGTGTGTGAGATCTTGCCGATCAGCACTGTTTCATATCCTGATCGGCGGAATAGCTCGGGCATGCTCTGTGCCCCGGGGAGTTCTTCCCCCCTGATGGCGGTTGCCCCCCCGTAGAGCGCATGATTCTGCATGGCACCGGAATTCTCAGGTGAGCGCCCTGTGAGCAGGGCATAGCGGGATGCTCCACAGGTAGCTACTTGAACATAGTGCTTGAGAAATGTGACTGAAGTTTTTGCAAAGGTGTCCAGATGCGGAGTCCGTGCGTATTGGGCCCCGTAACACCCGAGTTCAGGCCGCAGGTCATCAATGGCGATGAATAATATGTTTGGTGATGCCTGTGTCCTTAATGGAGAAATAAGAACAGGAAGCAGTGTGCACAGCGCCAGTATTCTCGACATGATCACCAGGTTTAAGCCTTATATTCACGATCCTGCAGGATACCAGGGCGTGGGATCGGATATTTCCCATCCGCATCGGGAGCAAGTGGAGGGTCGGATTTCACGGTAAGCCTGTCATTCTCGGGGCCGAATTCATGCTCAAGGTTGAGCATTTGTTCATAACTGATTACTTGCCCGGTGTGTGCGGCCATGCGCCCCATACTGGTCACCAGACTTGACTTCAAGCCCCGTTCAACCTCGTTATGCGGTGTGTTATCGCGGATGGCATCAAGCAGGTGTTTCCATTCCAGCTCATATGGGTTGGGCTCGGGTTTGTTCCATTTCCAGGTGAGTCCGGGTTGATTGGGGCGCCGCCAGATCTTCTCGATTTTTTGTCCCTTGTATATGCGTGGGTGCGCAGGCGTGTGACTGGCTGAGGAAATGACCGCGGAACCTTTGCTGCCGTGGGCGTAGCTTGCAAACTCCTGTTTACATCCAGTGATATTACGACCGTCCATGAAAAGCTTTGACCCGTCAATGAACGTGTATTCGACGGAGTAGGAATCAAAGTTTTGGTCGATGTAGTCCCCGCGATAATGGCGCCCGCCAATAGCCTGCGCTTCAACGGGCCAGTCATTTTTCATCCAGCAACACTCGTCAATGTTATGAATGAAAAAATCCGAGAACGCGCCGCCTGATAGCCAGAGAAAGCTGTGAAAATTCTGAATCTGGAATAAGAGCTCGCTTTGGTTTCCCGGGTTTTTCTTCGTTCGGCAGCTGGCAACGGGTCCCTGCATCCTGTAGGCACGCATCATATTGATTTCACCAATTGCACCATCCTGTATGCGCTTAAACAATTCACCCCTTGCCTCACAGTGACGGCACATCAGGCCGACGCCGACCTTAAGGTTCTTTTTCTTTGCCTCCTTATTCAGGGCAAACATCCTGCGGGTGGATGGCCCGTCCGGGGTAAGAGGTTTTTCCATGAAGACGTTGACTCCCTTTTCAATGGCTTTCTTGTAGTGCACCCATCGGAAAGCACAGGGAGAAGTAAAGATGGCAATGTCACCGGCACGAAGTGTGTCTATAGCTTTTGCATAGCCATCAAAGCCGACATACTGGCGTTCCTTCGGGACATCGCACGCCGCTTTAATCTCGGGGCGTGCTCTTTGTCCGGCAAGGGAGGCATGGCTCTGGTAAAGCCGGTCGTTGTCAACATCGGCCATGGCATAGAGTTTGACGGGAATGGAATCCTGGCTTGCGGTGATGGCATTGGCTACGGCACCGGTGCCTCTTCCGCCGCATCCAATGAGAGCAAGGCGGGTGGCATCATTGCCTTGTGCGGCATGCACGTAGGGGATGCTTATGCCTGAGAGAGCTGAGGCAACGGCAATTTTATTTACGTCTCGCCTGTTGAAATTATCTGGAGCAGAAGATATATCCATGTTTGCCATTCAACTATCGTAGTGGGGTTACCCCTATTTTCCAGCCGCATCTATCTAGGCATGGAAAATGCCTGCGATTACATTCATTTTAACAGGGCTTGCAACTTTTCAGCAAAAGTCCATTGATCTTGTGTTAGGAACTGGAAATTAAGCGATGGATAGTCCAAGTTTCCGCTAAGTTAATGCCCGAAACAGAATCAGGAAAAGAATCCATGTATGAGCTGACAGTGCTGCTCTTTACGGATATCGGCGGCTCGGTTGAGCTACAGCAACGCCTTGGAACTGAGGCGTACACCAAGGTGGTCGCGCGGCATGATGCACTGATCCAGTTTGCGTTCGAACAATCAGGCACTCCGCCGGTTATTCTTAAAGAGACCGGAGACGGTGTGTTGGCAAAGTTTGGCACTGCAAGTGATGCAGTGAACGCCGCACTTCGTATTCAGGCCTTGTTTGCCCGTGAGCAATGGCAGATTGCCGAATTGCAGGTGCGCATTGGGATCCATCTTGGCCAAGTGACTGAGATGTCTGAGGAGATTACCGGGGACCGACGTGCTGTTGGTATGGCTATAAACCTTGCTGCACGAGTAATGGATTTGGCTGAACCCGGGCAGATTCTTACAACGCGGTCGGTATTTGATGATGCTCGGCAGTTTATTTCTGCGCATCCTCCGATTGGCGATGAGAATTTCAGTCTTCCCGAGCTGCAGTGGCCGGCACACGGGCGGTATCGTTTCAAGGGATATGATACACCGCTGGATATATTCGAGGTTGGAGCCGAGGGTATCGCCCCCTTGAGAGTGCCCTCGGGAAGTACCAAGGCAGAACGGGATGTGATTGCTGATGAGGAAGCAATTCTCGGCTGGCGCCCGGGGGCCGGATTGTCTATTCCTCGTCGCAAGGACTGGGTCGTGATTCGTAAAATAGGAGTTGGGGGAAGCGGAGAAGTTTGGCTGATTGAGCATAAAACCACAAAAGAGCAGCGTGCTTTCAAGTTCTGTTTCGACGCTCAAAGGTTGCAATCATTCAAACGTGAGTTGACTTTATTTCGTTTGTTGCGTGACGCGCTTGGAAAGCGCAATGACATCGCTTCCCTGTATGAGGTCTCCGTTGAAGAGCCTCCCTTTTACCTTGAGAGTGAATTCGTAGAGGCAGGAAACCTTGGCGAGTGGGCACAATCTGAGGGCGGTATAAAGGAAGTGCCGATGAATGACAGGCTCAACATGTTCGCCAATATCGTTCGTGCGGTTGATGCGGCACATTCTGTGGGGATTATTCATAAGGATATCAAGCCTTCCAATATCCTGATTGCCGTTGAGGCCGGGAAAATCCTGCCGCGTCTTGCAGATTTTGGTGTTGGCCAATTGGCAAGTACTGACGAAATACACCGTCTTGATATCACCCAGGCCGGATTTACCGGAGAAGTTGATTTAAGTGGAGATTCAACCCTTGCAGGAACACAACTTTACTTCCCTCCTGAATACCTTGTTGGCCAGGAACCCTCTGTGCGGGGAGATGTATATGCTCTCGGTGTTATCCTCTACCAGTTGGTGGCCGGTGATTTGTCCAAGCCACTGGGTTCCGGCTGGCAAAGGGATATTGAGGATGACTTGTTGCGTGAGGATATAGAGCGGTGTGTGGATATGGATCCTCTACGGCGCTTCGCAAGTGCGCAAAGATTGGCCGAGCGGATCACAAATCTTGAGGAGAGGCGTATTATTGCCAAGGCTGAGGAGACACGCCAGCTTCTTGCCGTGCGCCGGCGCAGGTTGCTTATCCTTACCGGAGTGGGGATGGTTATTCTCGGTGTTATTGCCGCCTTCCTCGGGTATGCATATTTGCAGCAGAAAGAACTTGAATTACAGGCTAGAGCAACGGCTCGAGAGCAGCGTGAGTTGAAATCACAGGCGAGAGCTACGGCCAGCGGTCTGGACTTTCGAATTGCCGGTAAACTGCTTGAGCAGGATCGTTCCGCTGCGGCTGTGGCCCATCTTTCCCGGGCGATTCGCTATAATCCAGGAAATTCAGCGGCAGCACAGAAACTTATGGCAACACTTGCTGCACGTAATTTCATGCGACCGGAGCGTGCTCCTTTCAGCATGGGGGGGGCGGGGCAATTAATTACGACGCATGCAATGGCAGTTTCTCCTGATGGAACGAAGATTGCCTCAGTGTATGATTTGGGTCACAAGGTTGGTATATGGGATTTGCGCAGTGGAAAATCCCTGGCCAGGGAGCTGGAGCCCGGCGGCGGGCGCTGTACCAGGCTGGCTTTTGACTCCTCGGGAGAAATTCTGCTTACAAGCAGCCTGAGGGCGTTGCGAATCTGGAATTCAGGCGACGGCAAGATGGAGAATGAACGCAAGGCCGGCAAGGCTTTGTTGAGTATGGATGGGCGTTACTGGTTGAGGCAGTTTGGCACGCCGAAATTCTCCCTCTGGGACCTGGAGAATAATAAGGAAATACAGGGATCAATTCCCGCGTTGGATCGTGTGCCTCGCGAGTTCGCCTTTGCCCCTAACGGCCGGCAGGTTCTGGCTTTAAGCCTGCATCCGGTGGGACAGACTTTTGAGCGCGTGGTTTCGCTGATTGATCTTGATAAAGCCGATCACGGTTCGCCTCAATGGAATGAAATTATGCGTTTCAAGGATTCCTATACTGCTCCCCGGCTGTTGCATACCAGTGCCGATTTCTCATTGATGGCATTAGCATTAGAAGACGGATCCGTGGGGGTTTGGCGCTTGGCGGATGGAAAATTATTTCAAACATTTCCCAAGCCCGGTGACCAGGTCATCACGATGGAGTTCAGTCGTGACGGAGGGAAACTGGTAATCGGTTACCTGGGGAATTCTGCCCTGATATGGGATATGGTAACAGGCACACCGATTGGTGTGCCATTGCATCATGATGGCGGAGTGGTTGGAATCTGGATGAGTCCAAATGGCATCAGTGTTGTTACAGGTTCGCTAGACATGACTACAAGAGCATGGGATCTTGGGAGCGGCATTGCATTGACCGAGCCGATGCGTCACAGCGATACTCCGGTGGGCGCGAAGTTTCTTGATGGCGGTCGCCGCCTGGTGACTACTTCTTTTGATGGTCAAGCCTGGTCATGGAATCTGGAGGGCAGTGAGGCCCTCAGTATACCGCTTGATATGCCCGGTGCACGTATAGCCGCGGTTTCAGCAGGTGGTAAAATTTACGCAAAAATTATTGATTTAAAGACCCTGAAGGTATTGAGCCTTGGTAGCAGGACCGCTATTTGTCCTGATATCAGACATGATTCAGAGATTCAACTTGCCCAGTTCAGCAAAGATGGCACACGATTGTCTTCCTTTTCCGAGAGGCAGGTTAAACTTACCAGTTTAAAAGACGGGGCAACCATTACTCATTCGCTGGCCAGTCAGGGAGGCGAAAGGATTTGGACGATTGGGCCGAAAGGTAATTGTGTTATCACTGCAGCTAAAGGCCCCAGGGAGAAGGGGTTGACGGGGTTCATAGTAACGAATTTCAGCACTGGTGATGTACAGTCCTACCGGTTTGAAATGAGAGACACGGTCAATGCCGTGGCCATTCATGATGATGGAGAACGCTTGGCAATCTCAACAAACAGTGAAGGATTGTTGTCCGAGAGGTCCGCTGAGGGGGAGTATAAGCACCGCCGGTTTGATGCCCTTAAATACGCAATCTCCATGGATTTCAACCATGATGGCTCCCGTCTGTTGTGTGGACGCATTGACTATACTGCCCGTGTTTTCAGGGTTGATGATAAGGGGTCGATAAGTGTCCCATTGAGACATTCCGGTCCGGTGGTTGCTGTTGCTTTTGGCACGGCTAGCCACGAGAAAGAACTTGTCGTTACCCTATCCTCAACCTTTGAGGACGAGGTGGGTGAACAGTCATTGCAGCTTTGGGATGCGGACACTGGAGAGTCTCTCACGCCGACAATTAAAATAGAAGGTCCCAGTGCCAACCTATGGACTCAATTTGCTCCTGTACGGGTTGGCATGGGGGCAGGGGGCAGGCAATTATCTGTTGTTTTCAAAGAGGGAATGGCTTCCCTGTGGGACGCCTTCCCGGCAATTGATGGCAAGGTCCCACCCTGGATAAGTGATCTCGGCGAGGTGGTCGGCGGCATCAAACTGGGAGATAATGGTAGACGGATTACCTTACCTTTCGAGAAGTATAAAACTTCCCGTGAGCAGGTTCTGGAGCGCGCGAGCCACGGGGAGTTGGGGAATTGGGCCACGTGGGTTATGGCGAGACCTTCAGAACGCTCCATATCGCCAAATTCCCAGATAGGAGTGATGGAATGGATAGACAGGCGGACGAACTCGAGCAATATCGCAGAATTGCGTTTGGCCCTCCGGCTATGTCCGGATCATCCCACTATGAGGGCGTTGCTTGCTGAAAAGTTGTTGATGCAATCCGCTGATTCATCCGAGGCGGAGTGGTTCCTTAATTCGTCAAGACTGTTCTTTGAGTCTCCACTAACGGAATTACCTCAACATGTCAGCGAGTATCAATACAAACAGGGAAAGGCAGCGCTTGAACGTATTAAAAAGTGACTTCCGCCGGGGGTGTATACTTATGGGCGTCGGGCATGCCTGTTGAACCATTCAAAAAGCTCCGGTGTGGCATAAGCAGCAGACCAGCTGTTGTGCCCGACGTGCTTGAGAGTCGTGAAGCGGACCTTATTACCACCTGCTTTTTGGATTGCCTCAACCATTTCCAAGGATCGTTGATAAGGAACGGAATGGTCCTCTGTGCCGTGGAATGCCCATACAGGAATATCCTTTAATTTTTCAGCATCCCCAGGATTTCCAGCGCCGCAGACAGGTGCTACGGCAGCGAAGAGTTTCCCATGTTCTGCCGCCAGTCTCCATGAACCGTATCCCCCCATGCTCAGTCCTGTCAGGTAAATGCGTTGCGAATCTACCGGAAAGCGCTCGCTGATATGGGCAAGTAAATCAAGGACAGCGTTCATCTGTCCGGGAGAAGTCCAACGTTGGTCGGCTGGACATTGAGGCGAAATAATGATGTATGGCAGGTTGTCCCCCCTGGCAGCCATGCGGGGGGGACCCCACTTGGCAACGATACTCAAGGGTCCGCGACTTTCGCCACGGCCATGGAGGAACAGCAGCACCGGCCATTTTTTCGTTGATTTGTTATCGAGTTTTTCTGGCAAATACAGCAGGTAGGGAATGGATTTTCCTGATGCCAGTTTGAGTGATTGTTCTACTTGGATGCCCGGTGAAGGATTTTGAGCATGGGCAACGGCAGATGAAATGATGATGGATAGAAGGACGGCTTTAAGTAACAGGGGCATAATGGCGAGGATGGTTCCTATGAAATTAGATTGAGGAATACAAT
>CAWVVE010000048.1:0-8849 GCA_963933075.1 uncultured Verrucomicrobiaceae bacterium
GTGCCGTTCCCGGCGCGGCAACCACGTGGCTTCAATGTGGCAAAACCTGCCTGTTGTATGACAAGAAATCACTACTGTTTGCCTTTGACCCGATCACCGGGGAACACCTCTGGGAACAACGCACCTTGTCCGGGCATCTCCTCCTGCCGCATTGGGACGGTGAGAACCTTCATGTGTTCGAGACCTCCATGGGAACCGGTGCACAGCACACTGTCATTGACCCCTTAAGCGGCAGGGCCATCAGTAGGCATGAAATTGTGCTTGGCCTGACCAACGGCAAGTCATCCAACGGCAAGCTTATCGAAAATGGCTACTTCGAAGTGACCTTTAAACCGGTGACCGCACGCTTTTTCCGCCTGGTAATGCTCTCTGAAGTCAATGGCAGGGGCTGGTCATCAGCCGCAGAACTGCACATTGCCGACCAGGACAGAAACAACCTGGACCGCTCTGCCTGGAAAGTCCACTTCACCGACAGCTTTGAGCCCAACACAACCTATGATACCAGGCCCGAGTGTGCCATCGACGGCAACCGCACCACCTGGTGGCACAGTCAGTGGCTAAACGGCATTCCAAACCACCCGCACGAGTTGCAGATCAACCTCGGCAAGCCATCGACCTTCCAGTCATTTCGCTATCTGCCTGCCATCATCGTCAACAACAACGGCATGATCGGGGATTACGAGCTGTATACCAGCAATGACGGAGAAAACTGGGGAAATCCGATCGTTGCCGGAACCATGATAAAGCGACTGTTCATCGAACGGGCAAGGTTCACTGACAATGCCATTGTCTTTAACGCACGCCGTCACAATGGCAAACATGACATCTATGCTTACCGGCTTGACGGCAAGCAGGCAACGCCTCTGGCAATCAACCACGAGTTCATCACCGCCGAGGGAAAATATGCCATTGCCAAAGATCGCACGCCGGAGAAAAATGACACCCTTGTCGTTCTGCGCACTGATAATCCGTCATATCGTTTTGAAATTGGCAAAGGCATCCCCTTTGACCCGCAGCGGATCCTCATCAAGGGAGATCGCCTGTGCCTTGCCAGCCACAAGGTGGTTATAGCCGACCTCGCCAAGCGGCAGTTTATCCGTCCTCCGGCAAAAGACGCGCAGCCACACGACAAACACGGTATTTTCGTTCTCAATGGTAAAAACGAGGTCATGAAATTCGTTCACAATGGCAATTCAGGAGCCGCCTTCAGCATGATCAACCTTTCCTCAGGTGAGGTACAGCAATCCCTTCTCACCTCGCAGACCAATCAACTGCGTGACATCGCGGCACCTCATTTTGACCCCATCCCTCACTTTGAGAATGTGCTCTTGCTCAGGGATGATTTCGGGATAAGCGCGTGGTCTTCCCCAAGGTAGTCACAGCACCAAAAGATTCTCCTCTCATTACACGCTTGCTGCTCACGAGAATATCCTTATATCAGCATCTCTGGTACCAAGGATTTCCTGTGCCCTCTTGAGAGCGTTCCGTGTGGCAAGGTTAGGGTTGTCTACTGACCCGGGAAAAATATTGTCCTTGCCGATCAATTCGACTGACCCCGCATTTTTAAGCACACGATAAACGTCCTTCATAACGCCGCTGATAATCAACTCGCGATCATGTTCGCGAAGAAACAACACCAAATCCTCAAGGGCAATGACACTGGTGGCATCAAGGTGATGGGCATTCTTCATCCGCAATATCACGATCTTCAGGCCAGGATCACTGGCTGTCGACTGGATCTGTTTGCGGAAAAGCTCAGCTGCTCCAAAAAATAATTCCCCCTCCACATGCACGATGGATATTGAGGGAATCCCCCGTCCCTCTCCCGCTCTCAATTCATTAAGCTGCCCACCATCACCCAGGTTATATTCCACGAGTTCTGGACGGGCAGCCTTGCGCAAAAACAGTGCAACCGCAGTCCCGGCACCAATAAAAATAGCCACATGCAAGGGCATCACCAAGGCTGCAAGGAATGTCACGGCAAGCGTCGCCGCGTCCGAACGTGTTGCCCGGAAACAAATACGCATCTGCCGCCAATTTATAAGCGTTAAAGCCACGGCAATCACCAGCGCAGCGAGGGCACACTGGGGTATAAACCGGATCATGGGAGCAAGCAGGAGCAAGCCAACAATACAGAATAACGCTGAAAATATGCTCGCTAATCGGGTTGCCGCACCACTTGAATAATTGAGCGCAGAACGAGTCAATGAACCCGATGCGACCATGCCGCTAAGCAGTGAGCATCCGACATTGGCCACGCCTGCGCCCAGCATATCCTGGTTCATGTCCGGATTTTCCCCGGTGCGGCTGGAAAGGTTCTTTGCCATCACGGAATTCTCCAGTGAAGCCAGGAACGCCAGGCCAATGGCAAGTCCGGAAAGCTGGGCAATCTCATCAAACAGTCCCGACTTGGAAAAAATAGACAGGTCAGGGAGCAATGATTCCAGTTCCACGCTGTCGAAGGTATCGACAGAAAAATTTTCCTGGAGATTACACACTGTCGAAACCACGGTTGCCAGCAGGAGAGCCAGGGCAAATGTAGGCCATCCCTTTATAAATTTTCCGAGACAAAAATACACCCCTAATGTTCCTGTCCCCAGTAACAGGGTTGCCCAGTTGGTGTCCTTAAACTGCATCAAGGTCCCACTGGCAATCGTGAAGAAAGCACTTCCACCGGAAGGACCCACCCCAAGCACATAACGCAGTTGATTGGCGATAATAAGTAACGATGCTCCCGCGATATAACCAATGATCACCGATCTACTGACGTATTGGATAATATCGGCGATCCTAAGCAAGGCACCTGCTATGAGGATGATTACCACCATCAGCACCAATAAGGGCATAATGGCCACATCCGTGCCGTTCTGGGAAACTGCAAAATAGCTGAACACCATGAAAGCGGTGGCATTCGTCGGCCCGAGGATCGGATGCCTTGACCCGGCGAACAAAGGGGAAATTAAAGCGGCAACCACCGAGCAGGTGATTCCAAAATGAATGGGAAGGCCCGCCACCAAGGCATATGCCATCCCCTGCGGCAATGCCAACAGGGCAACGTTAAACCCTGCCCGGGTGTCATCCTTGAATTTACCAGCAGAATAACCCTGGATTTCCTTCCGGTAAGGCGCAGGATCCAACAGCCGGCTTCTCAGGAAGCGCCTCAACCCACGCAAAGCATCACGCGACGCTCTTTTAACCCGGCGCGTGATGTTGGAACCCGGCAATGTCTTCGAGGGCATTAGGCAATGGACGTGCACCAATATCTTTTCACCTGCACCACCTCGCAAGGCAATTTATCAGGAACTCTTCAGGGAAACACCGAAAAAATCCGACAAAACCCTCAGATACACCTCGCGCTTGAAAGCCGGAAGCCAGTTAATATTGAAATCTTCGGGCGCAATCCATTGATAACTACTGAATTCCGGCTTTGCCGTATTGAGATCAATATCCCCATCATTACCGAGAAACCGACAACGGAAATATGTCTGTTCCTGCCCCTTATAAGGACCATTCCTGCGATGCCATTCAGGAAACATGTAACGATATCCGCCTCGTCGCTCAATGATCTCGTAAGCTTGCGGAAGAATTCCTATCTCTTCCTCAACTTCACGGCACAGGGCACCGGCACAGTTTTCACCATCATCCACTCCTCCCTGCGGAAACTGCCAGGCATCATGGCGATCAATACGCTCCCCAAGAAAAATATTTCCATCCTCCCGTTCGAGTATCAAGGCAACATTACGACGGAACCCCTCGGCAACCGCTTCGTTTTCATTCTCGTTACTGGAAGAATCTCCTGGCATAATTCATAAAGGCCCTGCACCACACAACTGATATCCCCGTGACAAAAAACAGAACCTATCTGCTCTGCCTCCTCATGGCAACTTCAGTCATTATCACTTTGATCCAGGCTGTCCGCTGGTCAGGTGAATCCGGCGCAGAACTTGCACAGCAGAAATTCATGGATCATTTCACTAAAAGGAAATGGAAAAAATGCCACGAAATGGTTGCTGCCAGTTACTCTGACAAATGGAATCTGGAAAGAAGTGAACTCTCATTGTTAATGCAGGATTTCAGCAGGCAATTCATTATTGCTCCACATGCCGGTTGGCATACGGCCTTAATAACAAGAACAAATAGCTCCTTCGAGATCAATGGCCTCATGTCTTTCGAGGGAGGCAGCGGGCCGTCCTCTGGCTTCATTCTCCGGGAAATCGGCAACTATACGGCACAACCGTTCAGTTTTCGCTGGAAGCACTCCACCCTGATGCCCTGGTCATGGCATCTTGAAAGCATCGAACATCCCACCCTTGAACTGCCTTCAGGTTACATTCCCGGAAGATCAAGGATGCTCACAGTGCCTTTTTGACAACCCGCTTACTCTCCCGGATAATGAGGGTAGGGTTACATAAAAAAAACCGCCATGAAAACGATACTGCTCTTCGCTATAGTCACCACCATACTCAACATTTTTTCCGGGGCGCAAACAACCGGGGCGGGAGGCAAGGATTCTTCGCGCGCAGCCTCAACAGACTCGATCCCGACCCGGTTCTGGAAGGCATCGCTGCCGGGCGGTGAATACATGGTGGCCCTGGATCGTATATCCTCAGTCGCCAAGCACACCTATGTTGTCGATGGCGCGGCCCGTGTCTATGAAGTCACAGTCGCAGACAGCAGTTCAGCCATAGCGCGTTTCTATTATATTGAACCGGTTACGGACAAGTCACCCCTTAATGTCGGGCAGGTCGTGCTTGATCGTGTCCGTGGAGCAGCCAAGGAGGCCACCAACCGCGTTGGAGCAGGTGATGTCTGGGATCAAGTGGTTAAAAACTACCCCCAGACAACCCACGCCAGGACTATGGAATACCGATTCACCGTGCGCTCAAACATCGACAGTCTCTACAGCAGTATCACTCGTGCCTGGGAAAGAAAGAAAGGCGAACAATTCACCGTCAGTTCCAAATAGTTCAAGGAGCATCCCAGTCACAATTCTCAGACGAAACTCACCCCTGATTCAATTGCCTTGCGTAATGCCGCCATGTATTGCGCTTTCGGTATGTCAATTGCCCCGAACCTTCTCAAGTGAGGTGTCGTCCACTGGGTGTCAAGAAGGCTGAATCCACGACGGAGCAGGTAATTACTGAGGTAAGCCAAGGCAACCTTTGATGCATTGCGCTGACGTGAAAACATTGATTCCCCGAAGAAAGCTCCACCGATAGCAACGCCGTAAAGACCGCCGGCAAGTTGACCTTCACTCCAGCACTCCACTGAATGGGCATCACCGCGTGCATGCAACTGCATGTAACTTTCGCGCACCGTCTCGTCAATCCAGGTTTCCTCCCGATCGGCACATCCATCAAGCACCTCCCCGAACGCATGGTTCATACGCACTTCAAAAAGTCCTGCCCTGATGACACGCTTCAGGCTCCTTGGCACATGGAATAATTCCAGGGGAATAATCCCCCGCGGGTCGGGGGAAAACCAGCCAATCTCGCCCTCCCCCATCGCCATGGGGAAAATACCCATTTGATAGGCTTGAAGGAGAAACTCTGGATTAATACTGGTCATGAAAGTGGTGTAACGGGTGCACTCTTCTGAACTTCACGTAGCAACTCCATTATCGGTTAACGCGCAAGCAAAGACAATATCACAACACCTGACGGGAAGCATATCCATAACACCCTGTTACCGGATCTTTGACAGCCATTATATAGAGTGTGCAGGCAACGCGTATTGGCAATGGACATGCTGACATGACTTTATTTACTGCACTTTGCGTTATCCAAAATAACCTATGAGATTCCTGCATCATTTTACGATGAATTGTATTTTTCGCTATTCTTCCCGCTGTTAAAGCTTGTGCACCCTAAAGAGATAACTGGTAAAGATGGACATCCGAAGTAGTTCTATCGCTTAACAGTAATTCAACAGGCTGTGAGATAATGCCCAATCCCAAGGAAGACCAGGAAAGCAATATTGAAGCCCGATGCTACTTCGTGCGTAATCGCAATGCCCTCGCAGTGCGCGCGGATTTTGCGCCAGCTTATCTGGATCATTACCTGCATCTTATGCAGCATGAGATAAAAATTGACCCGGAACATGACAGGAAACTCAAGGAAGCCCTTGCCGCCTGCACGCTTCACCTTGCATCCCGCCCCTGGAATGAAGTCAGCGCATGGACAATCCACTTCGGCCGACTTCATTTAAACCTCTTTGTTACCGGCAACAGCAAAGAGGCGAATGTCATCGGGCGGGTATTCAACGAGGATATCAAGGACGACGGCAAAAACCTCTTCATTGCCCAGATCAACGATTTCCCGAAGGAACCGAGGAGAAGTGTCATCGAATTTGACCCGAACGACACGATGTTTGATATCACTGAGAAATTTTACAGAAAAAGTGAGCAGCGCCTGGCCCGGTTTTTCAGTCACTCGGAAGAGGACTTCGTGTTGATTTCCGCACAACCCCAGTGTGACGAGCAATGGCTAAACTCACTTGATAACGAAACCATCCGCCACCTGGACGGCAATGAGGAACTCAGCCTGCTGGAAACCAGAAAATACCGCTACCACTGCGGTTGTAGCCCCGAGCGTATCCTGCCGAAGCTTGCAAGTGTCTCAGCAGGGGAACTATTCGGGGATAATGACACCGTCAGCATCGATTGCCCCCGCTGCGCCGCGCGCTTCCGGATCACCCGCGGGGATTTCGAGGAGATCAAGCAGCAGGATTAAGACTAGTCCACTTGCGGTAGGCGGATGTCCTCAACCATCTTCTGGACCTCTGCCGGTGCATCCTTGCCGGTTTTTGAGACTAGCAGGGCAACAGTAAAGTTGACAATAGCTCCCACTGCTCCAAAGGCGTTGGGGGTAATACCAAGAAACCAGTTTTCCTCCATGTCTCCCAGGAAAGACGTGCCGGGAATGAACATGATTCCCTTGTGCTGGAATACGTAGAGTAAGGTAATCCCGATACCCGCGACCATACCTGCTATGGCTCCCTGACGATTCATTCGCTTGGAAAAAATACCCAGCATCAATACAGGGAAAATGGATGAAGCGGCGAGGCCGAAGGCAATAGCTACCGTTCCGGCAGCAAAGTCGGGCGGATTGATGCCAAAATACCCGGCAAGCAGAATCGCTCCAACCATGGCAACACGACTCGCCCTTAATTCCTGTTTCTCTGTAATGGCAGGCAGCATGATGCCTTTGAGCAAGTCATGCGAGATGGATGAGGAAATGGCCAGCAACAGGCCGGCTGCGGTGGAGAGTGCCGCCGCAAGACCACCGGCAACAACCAGGGCAATAACCCAGCCAGGCAGCTTGGCAATCTCTGGATTGGCAAGGACGATAATGTCCTTGTCGACGTTCACCATTTCATTGCCCTGCCAGCCGTGCTTGGCAAATGCCGTTTTGGAATGGGCGGCTTGTGTTTTGGTGATCTTGGCCTCGGCAGTGGCAAGGGCGGCTTTGTTTTTGGCTATCTGTTCGGCGGCATCGCTGTCCGCTGAAGCCTCAGCTTTTGCCAACTGAGTCTGGGCTGTGTCGCGGGCAAACTTTGCGGCGCCGAGCCCGCCGTCGTTGTAATACTGAATTCTTCCATCACCGTTCCAATCCTCAAACTTGAGCAGTTTGGTCTTCTCCCAGTTTTTAAACCAGTCCGGACGCTTCTCGTATTCAATATTGCCGGCCTTCACACCGACTTTTTCCGTCTGGATGGTCTTGGTGAAATTCAGGCGAGCCATGGCGGCAACCGCGGGAGCTGTGGTATACAATATCGCGATAAAAACCAGCGCCCACCCGGCAGAAAGTCGGGCATCACTCACCTTTTTTACCGTGAAAAAACGAATAATGACATGCGGCAACCCGGCAGTCCCGATCATCAGGGAGAGTGTATAGGCAAACATGTTCAATTTATTGCCCATGACACTTGTGGTGTATTCACCAAAGCCCAGGTCAGTGATCACTGTGTCAAGTTTCTGCAGAAGCGGCGTGCCATCAGAGACCTCCCCACCAAGGCCGAGCTGGGGAATGGGATTACCGGTTAACTCAAGCGAAATGAAGATAGCGGGAACCGTATACGCAAAGATGAGCACAACATACTGGGCGATTTGCGTATAGGTAATGCCCTTCATGCCGCCAAGCACGGCATAGAAAAAAACAATCCCCATGCCAATGAACAACCCGGTGTTGTAGTCGGTTTCAAGGAACCGTGAGAACGCAACGCCCACACCCTTCATCTGCCCAATCACATAAGTGACAGAGACAAGGATTAAACACACCACCGCCACCACCCTGGCAGTGTTGGAATAGAATCGCTCACCAATAAATTCGGGAACAGTGAACTTGCCGTACTTACGCAGGTAGGGGGCAACCAGGAATGCCAGCAGCACATAACCACCGGTCCATCCCATCAGGAAAACCGAGCCTCCATAACCAGAGAAAGCAATCATGCCAGCCATGGAGATAAACGAGGCCGCACTCATCCAGTCGGCCGCTGTAGCCATGCCATTGGAAATCGGGCTGATATTACCGCCGGCTACATAGAAGTCCTTTGTCGACTTCGCCCTGCTCCAGATCGCAATTCCTATGTAAAGTGCGAAGGTGAAACCAACAATGAGATACGTCCAGGTCTGAACTCCCATTACAATTCCTCCTCCTCCCTGATTGATATTTCCATATCATTCTCCTTCCCGCCGGCGTATTCCCGGTCGAGCCGGTTCATTAGGCGGACATAGACGAAAATCAGCACCACAAACACATAGATGGAACCCTGCTGAGCCATCCAGAAACCCAGCTGAAACCCAGCGAAGGTAATGCGGTTGAGTTCCTCCACAAAAAGAATCCCGCAGC
>CAWVVE010000049.1:0-8793 GCA_963933075.1 uncultured Verrucomicrobiaceae bacterium
ATCTTGCCAAGAGACTCCTTGCGGAAGTTTTCAATGAACCCGCCAAAACTTGCTCCACCGCGGAAATTGCGTGCCTTGCCAAACCAGGAAAAGAAGCCTTTACGCAAAGCCGGTGTCCAGCCCTCCGTGACATTCTTCAGCGCATAGGCATACCAGATCTGCTGTCGCTGGGGATTGTTCGACTTCTGGTTGAGGAAGGCATTGCCGTATTGCTTGGAGCGGCTCAGCAAGCGGTCATCAAACTCAATCTCCTCAAGCCCGGCGGCTTCCTGGCTCATTAACGGCACTGTCTTGGCCACAACCTCCGGGGCACCAAGGTAAACAAGCATTGCCACCAGTTCCCGGTTCATCGCATCACTCGCCGCCGGGTAAAGCGGCGATAAAGCGGTGGCTATCTCTGCAGCGGTGTCCGCCTCAGGCTTGCCCATGCGTATAAAGGCCAGCCCCAGCACGCGCAAGGCCTCAAGCTTCTGCTCCTCACTGAACTCCGCCACCTTCATACCGGAGAGAGAATCAAGGAGTTGGTCCTGTAATGCGCCATCCCCCTGCCGGGTAAGGGCCAGAAGGGCGGAAAGGGCAGTCTGCGGATCCTTCTCAGCGAGGGCCTTCTCCTGCCATTGGGCAACAGGCTGATGCTCAAGGGCAACACGGGATGCGTAACGTATTGAACGGTCCGCATGCCCCAGGTGAGGCCAGATCTTGGCAACCGCCCCGGCAACCTGCCTGCCATGGAAATCTTCCATTTCCCGCCTCACGGCACGTGCTATTGCCGCAGCATCGTCCACCTTCTTTTTGGGCTTGGTTAACCCGGACCCGGTATAGGTTACCCGGTAGAGCGCAGACTGTGTGCCTCTCCCGCCAACGGCAAAATACATGTTACCGTCCTTGCCGATTACCCCATCGGAAACATTCAGCGGCACGCCGGTCACGAATTCTTCCTTTTCCCCAATGTAGGATCCTCCAGTCGGCTTAAGGTGAATCGCGTAGATCGTGCCGTAGGTCCAGTCAAAGGCATAGATTGCCTCCTGATATTTTGCCGGGAACTTGGCGCCCATTCCGGAAACCACGCCGGTTGGACAACCCGGGCCGACATCCAGTGTCGGCGGTAGCACATCCGGATACCATGCCGGGAATTTCCCGGTGCCGGTGCGCCAGCCAAACTCGGATCCACTGGTCACGTGGTAAATGCGTGTCGGTCGATACCAGGGCGTGCCACTGTCCCACTCCATGTCCGAGTCAAAGGTAAACATCTCGCCGTCGGGATTAAAGGCGACATCATACTGGTTGCGGAAACCCGCCGAGTAGAGATGGAAGGACTTGCCATCCTTGTCCGTGCGAGCCACCCAGCCGCCAGGGGCACGAATGCCACGCGCGTGACCGCGGGCATCAGTCATCCTCGGCAGGAGCTGATCCTCCGCATAGTTGAGGCGTAAAGCCGAGCTGTCAGGGTTCGGGGTCTTGGTATGGTTACCGCCGAGCACAAAGAGGTGCTCCCCGTCGGGGGAAAGCACCACCGCATGGGGCCCATGTTCCCCGCCGCCGGCAAACCGGCGCATCTCCTGGATCTTGTCCAGTGAATCATCCCCGTTGGAATCAGTCACCCGGTAAAGGCCTGAGCCCGGCTTGCCGCCGTTCAGGCAGACATAAAGGGAATCAAAAGCCCAGAGAAGTCCATGCGCTCCGGTAATATCCACCGGAATCTTCTCCACCTTGGCCCCCCCCGCACTCAGGGTAACGCGGAAAATTCCCCTGCCGCCCTGGTCGCCACAATAGAGACGTCCCTTGTCATCCACAGCCATGGACACCCAGGAGCCCTGCTGGCCCTTGGGCACATCATAGATCTTCTTTATCTCAAAGCCCTTCGGGTGCACCCGGGCAGCCCCGCTCTCCGCCTTCACCTGCGCAACGACCGCAACCGTTGGCGTTGTTGAAAGCGGGAGACCTGCCGCAGCAGCTGTATCCGCCTTTTTAAGGACAATGTCCTTGGCCTCAAACCTCATCGGTGACCCGGCGTGCAATTGCAGGGCAATAATTCCCTTCATGGCGCGCTTGGCACTCTGGCCATCAACAATCTCAGCAGTCACCTCACCGTTGACCTTATGGATAAGCTTGTTGCCCTTGGCAATGACCGTGAACTCGTTCCACTTGGAAAGATCCAGCTTCTTTGAGGCATCAAGTTTCCCGGCAACCGTCTTCTTGCCTTTATCATCAATGACAACCTTCTGCCCGCGCTGGGCAATAATACCGCGGCCCCTTTCCTCATAGAGCATGCCGAAGTAGCCCTGTGAGGGATGCATATCCATCTGGTATCCGCCAACCGACCATTTCTTGGCATCGAGAAGCTTGGAGCGATACTGAATACCGGAATTATTGCTGCCGATGACCCGGGCCTTGAGTGTCAGTTCAAAGTCACCCACCTCACCGCCTTTCCAGATCAGGAAGGTATTGCCACCGGTTTTTTTCTGCGCTGTCGTCTCACCGACAATGACGCCATCCTCAACACGCCAGAGCTCCGGGTTGCCGTCCCATCCGGTTAAATCTTTACCGTTGAAGAGATCCTGGCTGAAGGCACCACTGATCGCTGAGAGAGAAATTAATGCTGTTAGAAAATAACGGGTCATGTTTTTAAGGTTATTGGCGGCTAGGGTATCGCCCGAATGATGCCGCGTAAAGTTGCGTTTACCGGGCACGGTGTAATCACCACACTCATCAATACACTGCCATGGTGTGCCCTTTTCTCACCCGCCAAGCAATGAAAAGAGGTGGTGGTGACCGCAATCCCGTAACCACAAGGGGCAGGGATGCATTGCCCGACCCTCCCTAGACATTGATGGGCCCCTTGTCCGGCTTTTCTTTCGGGGCCTCCTTGGGCTCAACCTCCGGGGCAGGGTTCTGCTCGGGCCCGGGCTTGGATTCCGGAGGTTTGGTGGGAGCAGGCGGTTGGGCGGGATTGGATTTCAGCTCATCAACCTGGGCCTTGAGTTTCTTGACCTCGGCAGCCAACTGCGCGGCTTTCTTTTCGGACTGCTCGACACGTATCTGATCAGTAGCCATTTTCGCTTTCGCCTCCTGAAGAGACTTGGAAGTTTCCGACATACTGTCCCTCAGTTGAGATAAACGTTTGTTTGCGTCTGATATATTCCGTTCTGCCGTTGCTTTTTGCTGCAACATATTCCGCTGCGTATCCTCCAATTTTTCCATCATGCCGCTGACCTTCATTGTTTCCTTCTCAAGAACAATCATCAATGCCTTCTGGTCGCGCTCAACCTGCACCCTGACGGCTTGCTCCTGCGCGAAAACCTTCTTTGACTCTTCCAGCATGGCACGCGCCTCCTTGAGGCTGAACACGAGCTGATCACTCTTCGCCTTTTGATCGGCAGACTCTTTGGCAGACTGCTCTTTTGCCGCCGTAAAATCGGACTCGAGGCCTGCAAGTTTCTTGGCAAGATCACCGGCTCTTCCATGCTCCTTTAGATGCTGCTCCTTGAGCTCCTTCTTGTCATGCTTGAGCCCATTCATTTTCTTTTTCTCGTCACGCGCATCCACCATGAGGTCACTGATCTCCTTGTCTTTGGTGGCAATGACAAACATCGCCGAGATCAACAGCAGGATCAGTGCCGCCAGTGCAACCAGTCGCGCAACTCCTCCCCCCGGGGATGAGTTGCCGGCACCCGCCAGGACAGGCTCATCCAGCGCTTGTTGCCCGGATGCGGAATCATCGGTCACAACCGGGGATAGCACCTGCAGGTTTGCCGGGCTGTTATACCGATCATCTGTCCATCGGGTAAATGCACTGCTTTGCCCGATATGAATCAGGAGGGGTTCAGGCTGGCCCACTTCCTCATCAACCGATGCATCCTTCTCATCCTCAACCTCAGGAAGAGTCCCCTGTGAATACAATTGACCTGCAGAAATGCAGGGCAGGGAAGCAAGTGCTTCCGGTGTGGTCCATATTGTGAAGGGATGACCATGAGATTGACCTGGCCGGTTTTCCTCTATGTCCTCATCCGTTTCTTCAAAAACCCCTTCCGGAAGGGGGGCTATGATCTGGTCCCCGGGGCTATCCTCAGCCGAATCTTCCCCGAAAGGGTTTTCCGGGATTGCCGCTGCAGTCCAGAGCGTGAATGCCTTTGATGGCATGACTACCTGACCTGAATCCCCGGAGGGTTCCGGGTCGGGCTGCTTCAGCGCATCAACCCACAGGGTAAAGGGATTCGCCCGCTCCAGATGAATCTTGTCCACGCTGGGGCTCCCGGGGTCGGATCCGCTACGCTGCTTCCATATTTTTGCAAACCAACCGCCTTTCGGGCGGCTAATCGCTGTCGGGTTTCTAGCGAGTTCCTCGCCAACAGGTCGGGCCATGGTCTGGGAAAAATGTCAGGTTAAACGATAAATGAAATTTAACACGGTTTGTGTGTCTCTATAAAGTAGGATTATTGTGTTTTGGAAACAATTATAACGCCTTGGCACGCTCAGGCGTGCTAAAAGAGGATGCCAAAGTGACAATTCCCGGTTATTTAGCCATCCGATATCCTGCCCATGTTGCTTGTCATCGATAACTACGACTCCTTTACATACAATCTCGTTCAGTATTTCGGCGAGTTGGGTGCAGCTATTGAGATCCACCGCAACGACAAGATCACGGTCGATGAAATTAAGGACCTGGCACCGGAGAAAATCTGTATCTCCCCCGGACCATGCACACCAAATGAGGCGGGTATAAGCTGTGATGTCATCAGGGAACTGGGCCCCTCAATACCGTTGCTCGGCGTCTGCCTGGGACACCAGTCCATCGGTCAGGTCTACGGAGGCGAGATCATACGCGCCGAATGTCTAATGCACGGTAAAACATCAGAAATCAGCCACATGGGCACGGGAATGTTCTCAGGGATACCCACCCCGTTTGACGCGACACGTTATCATTCCCTGATCATCCGGCGCGATTCCTTCCCGGACTGCCTTGAAATCACGGCTGAAGCCGAGACGCAGGAACGTGAGATCATGGGGCTAAAGCACAAGGAATATCCGGTCCACGGCGTGCAGTTCCATCCTGAATCCATCCTCACCGGTGAAGGCATGAAGTTGTTGAAAAATTTCCTGGAAATGTAGCATGGCAAGGGTCGACACAACATTGCGCGGCAAACTGCGAACCCGGGAGCAGCTTTAATGGTCAACCGGTTCTACAGCGAATTTGACACCACCCCCCTGTCAGTCAATGTGCGCACCCGTCCTGATGAATACCGCACAGCCTTCCAGATCGACCGGGACCGCATCCTCTACACATCCGCATTCCGCCGTCTGCAAAGCAAGACGCAGGTTTTTATGTCAGGGGAATATGACTTTTACCGCACCCGCTTAACTCACTCCCTTGAGGTCGCACAGATCGGACGCTCTATCTGCACGCGCCTGAAGGCAGCCGACCACCTGCTTGGCGGGGATTATTTCATTGATTCTGACCTCGTCGAGGCGGCATGCCTTGCACACGACATCGGCCACCCCCCCTTTGGTCATGCCGGGGAACGCGTATTACATGAAATCATGAGGGAGATGGGTGGATTCGAGGGGAACGCACAAACCCTGCGCCTTCTAACTGAAACCATCTACGGTGACAAGGGCATGAACCCCACTCGGGCTTTCCTTGATGCCACCCTCAAATACAAAACTCTTTTCTCCGAAATTCCCGGGGCCCTTAATCACTTTGTTTATGATAACCAGCGCCCTCACCTTGAATTTGCCCTCGGCGGCGAACGCCTGCTCAGTGAGCTTGAACCCGGCAGCCAACGCAACGGGTTCAAGTCCATCGAATGCCAGGTCATGGACTGGGCAGATGACACCGCCTACTCATTGAACGACATTGTTGATGGCGCCAATGCCGGGTTTATCAACCTGGAACAACTTGAACGCTGGGCCTCACTCAATGAACTAAGCGATGAAGATGCCAAACACATTGATGACTTGTGCAGGGCCATTCGGCGCCGGCGGCTTGAACCCCTGATGGGACACAAGGTCGGTGACTTCATTAATGCCGTGAAGCTCGCTGAAGCCCCGGAAAATCTCATGTCCGCAGAAACAGCGCGTTACCGCTGCAACCTTATAATCAACCCTGAGACCATTGCCGAGTCAAAGCTCTATAAGAGAATTTCACTCGACCTCGTGTTCCGTTCACCACAACTGCAACAACTCGACCACAAGGCATACCGGATACTCGGGGAATTATTCAGGATATTCACCGATAACTATATCGGCACGGAGAAACGGCGACTGCGGTTGTTACCCGCGGAAGTTGAGAAGACCATTGCGACTGCGCCTGATGACAACACCCGTGCGCGCCTCATTTGCGACCTTATGGCCAAGATGACCGATCGTTTTGCCATTCGCACCTACCGGCGACTTGCTGACCCCGATTTCGGATCCATCGTAGATCTTGTCTAGAGTCGCGAAATAAACAAACGGGAAGCCTTCCGTTGACAACAAACATGCATTAGGGTGCAAGGTAAATTCTTCCTCTCCCCACAATGCATCTCTTCCCCCAAACTGTGCGCCCGGTTACTTTTCTCATCCTTTATTTCTGTACCTTGCTTGGCAATGCTGCTGCGGAAATCGTCATCAACGAGATCCACTACAACAGTGAACCCAACACCGCGTCCACCGAGTTTGTGGAAATACACAACAGCGGCTCCTCCACGGTTGACCTCTCGGGATGGTTCTTCTCGCGGGGCATCAGCTACAGCTTTGCCGAGGGCACAGAAATCCAGGCCGGGGGCTATCTTATCATCGCACAACGTGCCGACTCGATCCTGGAAGAGTTCGGCGTAACTGCCCTCGGGCCTTTTACGGCAGGACTCGCGGGAGATGAAGATTCCCTGGAACTGCGTAAAAACGACGGCACGATTGCTGACAGGGTAAGCTACAAGTCATCCTTTCCCTGGCCGATCGGCGCGGGAGGAACAGGCTCCTCAATGGAATTAATGAACCCCGAGCTGGATAACGACCTTGGCGGCTCGTGGCGTAGTTCGAGTGTTCCCGGTGTCCTTTCCCAGCTCACCTTTCTTCCCGAATCGCATCCCGGATGGCACTGGCGTCCCGGAAACAGCGAGGCCTCAATCCCTTCTGGCGCATGGCGCAACATCGGATTCCTCGAGGATGAAACATGGTCAGCAGGAGCAATGCCCATCGGATATGGCAGCGTCAACAACCTGCCGCTGAACACCACTATCAGTGACATGAGAAGGAATTACACCTCGGTGTTTCTGCGGAATCATTTTATCATCAATCCCGGTGAAATTTCCCGGGAACTCATGCTTCGCTATACTGTTGACGACGGCATCATCGTCTGGATCAATGGGCATGAAGTCCACCGTGCCAACGTGGCAGCCGGAGACATTCCGGCATCGGCAACCGCATCCTCCAGCGGCAGTGAAGGCACTTGGCGCAACGAGACATTAACCGATTCGGCCCGTTACCTCATCGAGGGCAGAAACACAATTGCCATTCAATTATTTAACGTCAGCAGCACCAGCAGTGACCTTGGGTTGGATGTTGAGCTAATGCGTCCAGCAAGCGGCAACGATCAACCTCCTCGCCCCACGCCTGGCACACGTAACTCCGTTTACACCATCAACGCACCCCCCATCACCCGACAGGTCAATCACGAGCCCAAGCAGCCCGAGGCCGGGATCGATGCGTTAATTACGGCAAAAATCACTGATCCTGACGGCGTAAAATCAGTAGTCCTTGAATACCAGATAGTGGCACCGGGCGCATACATCCCCGCCTTACTGGCAAAATCAACCAGTCAGCTCAATGCCAACCCAAACGCGCCGAGTGAAGCCAACCCTGCCTACAGCGCACCGGAAAACTGGACTAGGCTGCCAATGCTTGACGATGGCAACCAGGCGGATGAAGTCGCCGGTGACAACAACTTCAGCGTGAACATTCCCGGGCAGGAGAACCGTACATTGGTCCGCTACCGTATCTTGATTGAAGACAGCATGGGCGCGTCTGTAAGGCTTCCTTACAGTGATGACCCCGCCCTGAACTTTGCCTACTTCGTCTACAATGGCGTTCCCGATTATGTTGCTGAAACACGTTCAGTGCTAGGTGCTCCTCACACCTATCCCGCCAAAACAATCACCTCACTACCCGTACACCACATCATCACCTCCTCATCCGACTTTGATCGGGCAGTCGCCTACAACAGCGGCGACCAGATCAGTCGTAATAATTACGATGCGCGCAGTGCCTACAACTGGAACTGCACCTTTATCTATGACGGCCAGGTATACGACAATATCGGTTACCGGCTCAGGCAGCGCAATGCACGTTATTCAGGAAGCGGGAAACGCAGCTTCAAGTTCCGTTTCAATCGTGGCAGCTACCCGCACTTCCGTGACATGGAAGGCAAAAGATACCCGACTCCATGGAAATATCTTGCCACGCACAAAATGCGCGGATCAAGGGGCAACTACACCTGGGGGATTGAACAGGCGGCCAATCATATTCTGTGGAACATGACCGGCACACCGGCACCCTTTACCCACTGGATGCACCTGCGGGTCATACGCGGGGAAGAGGAGGCTCCAGCCGGTCAAAACGGCCAATATCTCGGAGACTACTACGGCATGTTGCTTGCCCTGGAGGAATTCGATGTCCGCTTCCTGGATGCACATAACCTTGAGAAAGGTAATCTGTACAAACTGATTAGCGGCAGGACAGACGGGGTCTCGGTACGTCGCTACCTTGCACGGGACGGTGTGGATGACGGGTCGGATTTCCGCAACATCATCTTCCAGC
>CAWVVE010000050.1:0-8779 GCA_963933075.1 uncultured Verrucomicrobiaceae bacterium
GCCCATTGGCTTCATCGACGATAACCCGGTACTCACTCTCGAAAATTTGCTGTGCGTTGGCAGAGATGAGAATCTCCGAGGGCATCAAGGGTTCAATCTTGGCCAGCTGGTGTTTCCACAAGGGCACGCCGCTAACGGAGTGGAAGGCCTTGTCGGAGCCAAAGCGACTTGATCGTCCGCCGGCCAGGATAGCTGCTGCAAATGGTGCGTTCACCTAAACGATCGTCGGTTCAGGGCGCAGGGTGCCACTGGTGAGAATTTTGGCGCGCAGGCCACCTCGTCCCTTCATTGCCTCTTCAGCACCTTCAGCCACGGCACCGTTCATCCAGTAACAGGGAGTAGCCTCAACGGTTCCAAGGAACCGGATCCCCTGAATCTCAAATTCGCTGCCGATAAGTTCATTGAGGTCGATGTCCTTAACAATGACGTTGCGTCGAAATATTGAGGGGGGGATATTTAAAAGGTTAAATGTAAGGCAGAGATCCTCGTAGACTTCGTGAGAGAAGAATGTGATTTGCCCCTTGTAGTCCGGCTTGTAGTCAAAAAACCTGTCACCGATAATGCCTTTACCTGCCACGCACTTTGCCGCAGTGACCTCAAGCATCGGTCTTTCACCGGCGGGTTTCCCGTGCCTGCCGTAGAAATTGTGGTCATCGGAGATATAGATGTGACGAATATTCATCCTGTAATGCTTTTCGTGAAGTGTGGTGCTTCTTGCGCCAATCAGAAGGGTTTTGATCCCGTGAGCCTGTTGCCTTCATTCAATTCGTTAATCCCGTCCTGCACGGCATCCTCGCAGGTATTGGTTAGTTCAGCAATCGCTTCACGGGCCCGCTTCTGGAATTTCCCGAGGTATTCACGCAGGTCAATCGGCTTGCAGATTTTAACGTATGCCTTGCGCCTGCCGGAAGGCTTGGCAGTTTCCGAAGTAATATCCTCACGCAGGCGGGTGATGGTCTCGGCGATGCGATCAAGCGTCGGGTTTGAATCGGAATAACCACCAAGGTAGCCAAGAATCCTCAGTGCAAGCATGGCTTCATCCGCATAAGCGGAGACAGTGTCGGGCTCGTCCTTTCGGGCGGGGTCGGATCGGATACCGTGGATAGTGGCCCTGATCTTGCGCACCCGGTTTGTCAGGTCGTCCCCCTCACGCATAGTGATATTCAATTTATCTTCCAGCGATGTAATGAGCCGTTCGGCGGATGTCTTGATTGACTCGTCGGTTTCGAGAATGTTTAGCGGAGGAGCCTGATCGTGCAACTCGAGATAGTGGACAAGCACCTTGATGCTGATTCGCTTTAACTCATCCATCACAGGGGCTTGGCGATCTAATTCATCTCCAAAGTCCCCGGCGATCCTGGATAGGTTGGTGATAAACTTTTCCCGGACATCTTCAATATATGAATATTTGAGGGAAACAGGAACCGCAAAAACCGGTATGTCACTGCCCAGTTCCTTTTGTGCACGCAAGGCAATGAAAGCCGCTCCCTCGACAAAGGGCGTGACGCGGTCATTGCAGAGGTAGACGTTGCCTTCCGGAAAAATCACAAGCGGGTATTTTCCGGCGGCAAGTATCTCGGTAGCGCATTTCATCGCCTTGCGGTCACTGCCCTCGCGATCGACACTGAATGCCCCGATGCGCTGCATCAGCCAGCTGGCCAGTTTTCCCCTGGCAAATACATCATGGGCTGCCATGAATGCCGGCTTGACGCGCAGTTGCCTGCAGACCTCCATCATTACCTGTGGGTCACTGTGGGTCGGGTGATTGGGCATGAATACAAACCTGGCCTGCCCGTGCTTGCGGGCTTCAAGGAAAAGTTCCTTGTCGTTGACCGCGACCGTGCTCAGGCGGTGGTTTTTTCCGGGCAACACGATGGAGGGAGTGATCATCTGGGCCAGCGCTATGATCAGCCTGTTGGGCCTGGGTGGCAGGAACTGATAGGGTAGATCGCTGTATTCGAGCATTTTTTACGGTCTTTGGTTAGAGATTGAGTTTCTGGTGCAGTTCCTGCAGCAGGGCCAGGGGCTTGTTGTAGCCATCAAGGTCATCGGGGGATTGAACCCGGGTGCTTGCAGCTTTTCTCCAATCAGCAACGGCGAGGAAGTCGGCGACCAGGCCAGGGTCCCTGATGAGGAGGTTTAATTCAGCGGATTTGCACATGGAGAAAATAGAGGTGTTCGCGGATCCTGAGAAAACCGTTTTACGGTCAAATGCGATCATCTTGGAATGGATCATCCTGGGAGTCAGGAAAATATTTACGGGGGCGGACTTCAAGAGTGCCTGAGCTGCCCGGTAGTTGTTGTCATTGCCTATATTTGCCTTCTCGGAGAGCAGCAGGTTGACATTAACACCGCGATGGGCGGCCGCGATGATCGCATCATTGACTTCCGGATCACCAATATAGGCCACTTCAATATGGATTTCTTCTTTTACCTCGTGGAGCATCTTGAGCAATACCGGCTTGATCTCGAACCGTTTTTGGCCATACATCGTCTGGTTAAAGAAAAGTTCTATTTCCCGTTCCGGATCGGGATCGCATTCCCCTGACTCGCGGGCACGGAAGTGTTCCCCGAGATTGTCGGCAACCAGGTGGACCATGTAGTCGAAGTAGCCGCGGTGGCGTTCCTCTATATTGATGCTGCCGGTAACCAGTTCACGTTCATCGAAAAGATAGTACTTGGTATGGGTGTGGGAATTTTCAGTCCAGGTGAGGTTAACCTTCGGATGTGCAATGAGTTTGTGCCCGGCTCCGTTCTGGAATTCGTCCGCCACGAATGTGTCGGGGAATGTCGGCCGGATCATGCGCCACCAGAGTTTTGTTTTCATTCCAGGCTCCCGGGGCAGGTAGCTTTTGCGGTTCATCTCGATGCGTTCATACATCATGGCCGACAAGTCCTTGATAATTTCGACCTGGACACCGCGTTCGGCGGCCTGCAACAGGGCCTCCCCGATCCGGTTGCCGATGACATCCGAGCGCCACACATACATGTGAATGGCGATTTTCTTCCGTGCAGAGCGTATGAGCTCAATGACCGTGTCGAAGGTCTGTCCCGCACCGTCTTCCTCGGACGGTTTGTGTAGCAGTTTGGCGGAGAACACTGGATGGATTCTTGCTAGGAGTTATATATGATCTTTTGGATTAACAAGATTCACTCAAGCTCAAGCTCTTGCAAGTCCCCTCGAGGTTTTTACCCAGGAGCAGGGGGACTGTAGCATTTGCCGTGGCTGCAAGGAATGGGCGTGACTTGGGAGGCAACCGAAGATATATGCAGGGTTATGACAGGTGATAAGGCATTGGCAGCAATTTTTTGCGTGTTGTGTGTTGCTGGCACCACAGCGGCGAAGGAGCCGAAAAATCAATACAAGAAGCAACACCGACCGGTGATGGCTCAACTTGGACGCGGTGAATTTGATAATGCCATAAAGACCCTGAAAAAACTCAACCGTCAATTCCCGGATGATGCCGAGACCCAGTTTTGCCTGGCTCTGGCACACAGCGGCAAGGGTGAGGGTAAGGCCGCCCTTGGATATGCGCGCAAGGCAGTTGCCCTTGGACTGCCTGTCGAACGGCTGGTGGCCGGGCCCCGCAGCCTGAACAAGCCACTGCTTCGGGCACAGGGTTTCGGGGAACTTGCAGGACCGGGGAGCGCCAGGCTCGTGCACGGTCCGATGCTGGGTGACCTTGGGCCGACCTCGGTGAAGATCTGGGTTCGAGCCGGAAGGCAATGCGAGGTTAAGGTAGTGATCGAGGGGGTAGCCGCCGATGCGGTGAAGGCCAGCGCGGCCAATGATTACACCGCGGTCGTTGAACTTACCCGGCTAGAGCCGGACACCTTTTATCATTACCAGATTTTCCAGGATGAGCAACCCGTTGACGTTGGTCATGAGACGAGTTTCCGGACCGTGCCTGATGACGGCGGCAAGAAGATCAAGGTCGTCTTCGGTGGAGGGGCAGGATTTACTCCGAAGTTTGAGCACATGTGGAACACGATTCGTTCTCATAAGCCCGATGCATTGTTGATGCTCGGTGACAACGTCTACATTGACCGGCCCGAGGTTCGTGAGGTTGGGCAGTATTGCTATTATCGCCGACAATCACGTCCCGAGTGGCGCAGGCTTACTGCCGATGTGCCGGTATATGCCATCTGGGATGACCATGATTTCGGCACCAATGACTGCCACGGCGGCGCGGCGGTTGACATCCCTCCCTGGAAGCCGCGCGTCTGGGGTGATTTTACCCGGCAATGGCCGAACCCTGAATACGGCGGTGCGGGCAAGCACCCGGGCTGCTATTTCACCCACCGCTTTGGGCAGCGGGTGGAATTCTTCTTTCTCGATACCCGTTATTACCGTGAACCTGCTGCCAGGGAAATGCTTGGCCCGGTGCAACTGGCGTGGCTCAAGGCACAACTTCTCAGGTCAAGGGCCGCCTTCAAGGTGATTTGCTCATCCGTGCCGATGACCCCGGGCGTCAAGCCGGGCAGTCTTGACACCTGGGACGGATACGATGCGGAGCGAGAGGTTATCTTCAGGTTCATTACCGAGCAAAAAATCGGAGGTGTCTTTGTCCTGGCAGCTGACCGGCATCGGTCAGATGCATGGAAAAACAAGAGACCCGGCACGGCTTACCCGATTTATGAATTCATGAGCTCAAAGATGACCAATGTCCATACCCACAAGATCATTGATGGGTGTCTTTTCGGGTATAACGCCAAGCCGAGCTTTGGTGAGGTGATCTTTGACTTCACGAAGAATGATCCGGTTGCGGTATATACAGCATATTCCATTGATGATGAGAATGTTGGAAGTGTAAATATTGTCCTCAGTGAGTTGCAGGTGCGCTAGATCCTTCGGTGGATGAAATCAGAGAGAAGCGTGATATTACGCTGTGCTTGTCATGCACGGGGATGTAGAGTGGGGCAGGCTCAGAGCCCCCTGCTGCAATGAAGTTTTTCCTCTCGCTTACTGTTGCCATTTCCTCAGTCCTGTTTATTCCACATGTGGATGGAGCTGCGGACTCGGTGGTGGTCTTCAACGAGGTGCAATACAATCCACCCGGTCAGGGGGAGGAGGGTGAGTGGCTGGAACTCTTCAACCAGATGGGGATCAAGGTCGACATTTCCGGCTGGAGAATCGATGGCATTGATTACACTTTTCCGGAGGGCACGATCCTTGATCCCAGGTCTTACCTCGTTGTTGCCAAGACTCCTGCAGTCGACCAACTCGGTCCTTTTGGCGGTAGCATTGATAATGGTGGCGAGCGCCTGGTTCTCTTTAACCAGAGCGGCCGCCTGATGGATGACATTGATTTCTCCGATGGGGGACAATGGCCTGCCGTTGCTGATGGGTCCGGTGCAAGCCTGGCAAAACATCGTCCTTACATGGCGAGCGGAGCCCCGGGAAACTGGACCTTTTCATCACAGGCAGGCGGCACACCGGGCAACACGAATTTTCCCGGTGCCGACACGCCGCCCCCAACGGTGACTTCCCGGCTCATTGTCCTTGATGATGTCTGGCGATACAACGAGTCGGGTGCCGACCTGGGCAGCGGGTGGGCTGCGGTATCTCACACCGAAGGGGGGGAGTGGAAGTCCGGAGCGGGCGGCCTTGGCAGGGAGAGCGGCAGCACGATCCCCATTGGCACGGCCTTAAGATTTCCCGGCCTGAACGACCCCTTCGTGGTCACCTATTATTTTGAGAGGGATTTTGATCTTGGAGCGGCTCAGCTTGCAGGCCTGCAGTCACTCATCCTGAGGCATGCTGTGGATGACGGGGCGGTTATCTACATCAACGGCAGCGAGGTCCTCAGGGTGAATATGCCCGGGGGTGTTCCTGAGGCTGCCACGCTTGCCGCCTCGGGTCTTGATGTTGATGAGCTCTCTGCCGCTGTGCCCGTGCCTTCCGGGGCACTGGTTGCCGGAATGAACAGGATTTCCGTTGAGGTACACCAGGAGAGAATCGGTAGCAGTGACATTGTCTTTGGCCTTGAGCTGGACGCGGAAATTGCCGGTTCTCCAGCAGGGACGGCACCGCAGTTGAAGTTCAATGAAATTATCCAGGCGGATGCTGCGGATTTCTGGATTGAACTGGTCAATACCGGGGCTGAGCCGGTGCAGACGTTGGGAATCACAATTTTCACAGGAGCCAATCCGTTGCGTGAATACCAGCTGCCTGAAGGCGAGCTCGCAGCCGGTGCCTTTTTATTGCTGGATGAACAAACGCTCGGGTTCCGGCCGGGTGAGGATGAGAAAATCTTCCTGCATGATGCTGCCGGCTTGCATGTTCTTGATGGGCGCAATGTGACCGGGCGCCTGCGGGGAAGATCAGGGAAACACCAGGGAGATTGGCTTTACCCGGCGATCCCGACGCCAGGAGCATCCAATGTTTTTGACTTCAACTCGGACATCGTGATCAGTGAGGTTGCCTACAATCCCCCAGGCCTTTCAGCGATGCCTGCGGTGCCGGCAACTTTCGATAATTTTCCGCTGGTTGCGATGGGCGGCAACTGGCGCTGCAACAACTCTGATGAGAGCCTGGTTGCCGGATGGGGCTCGGTAAGTCATCCTGCGGGGGGCAACTGGAAACAGGCCCCGGGTCCTATCGGGAGGGAAACCGGTTCGCTACCCGAGCCGCTGGCCACCGCATGGAGCAGTGCGGAATACAGCAGTGCAACCGTTACCTATTACTATGAGGCTGACTTTACGGTATCTGCCGATGTGTTCGCCAACGCCGATTCCCTTGAGATTATCCACCAGATTGATGACGGGGCGGTGTTTTACCTCAATGGGACGGAGGTTGGCCGCTTCAATATGCCTGCGGGTCAGATTGATTCGGAGACGCTGGCGACTCCCAGTGTCAGCAACGCGTTGCTCAATACGCTGGAGATTAGCCTTTCGGCCCTGCTGCCGGGAGAGAACAGGATATCTGTCGAGGTGCACCAGAGTTCAAGGGGAAGCAGTGACACGGTTTTCGGCCTTGCCCTTGATGCCAGGGTGCAGACTTCCCCGCCTGTTGAAGGGCGACCGTTTAGCAATTCAGGGAACCAGTGGATAGAGGTGGCAAACCGCGGTGATGTGCCGGTGCATATTACCGGCTGGCAGTTTTCAGACGGGGTGGATTTCACTTTTCCCGCGGGTAGCGTCCTGGCTCCCGGTGAACATGCCTGCGTCGCCCGTGACGCCGGGCTTTTCACCTCTGCTTTTCCGGGCGCCTCCCTGCTGGGGGAATTCTCCGGAACCCTGTCGCGAACCGGTGAGCGGCTCGAGTTGCGTGATGCCGGACGCAATCCCGTGGACACATTGCATTATAGAGATGGCGGCAGTTGGCCGGGTGTTGCCGATGGTGGTGGCGCAAGCCTTGCACTGCGTGACCTTCATGCAGACAATTCAGTGGGTGGCAGCTGGGCGGCAAGTGATGAGTCGGGCAGGACTGACTGGAAAATCTACAGCTATCGCAAGGTTGCCGGGTCAAGCCGCGGTCCCGACAGTCAGTGGAGGGAATTCAACATGGGACTGCTGGGCAGCGGGGAAATCCTCATTGACGATGTCAGCGTGATTGAAAACCCCGATGGCGCGGCAACCCAGAAGCTTAATGACACCACTTTCAACAACGCTTCCTCCTGGCGCCTGCGCGGCAATCACCGCCACAGCTCCATCATCAATGAACCCGGCAATCCCGGCAACAAGGTGTTGCGCATCGTGGCTGCAGGCCCGACCGAGCACATGCACAACCAGATCGAGACCACGCTGGCCGGCGCAGTCAGCAACGGACGCAGTTATGAGATTTCATTCCGTGCCCGCTGGGTCGCCGGCAGCAACCAGCTGCATACTCGGCTTTACTTTAACCGTTGTGCCGGGGTGAGCGTCATTGACCGCCCCGGCAATCCGGGCAGTCCTTCCGGGGTGAACTCACGGGCGGAGTCCAACATCGGGCCAAGCTACTCAAACCTGAAACATTTCCCGACAGTGCCGGCGGTGGGTGAGATCGCCAGGGTTTCGGTGAAGGCATCAGATCCAGAGGGTATTGCCGGCATGAGTTTGTTTTACTCGGTCAATGGCGGCAACTACCAGCAGGTCACGATGGGCACGGCCCCGGGGGGGGGCTATGAGGGGGGAATCCCGGGTCAGTCCGCCGGAGCGGTGGTTGCCTTTTATGTTCGTGGCAACGACACGGAGGGGGAAAGCTCGCAATTTCCGCCGCTTGGAGCCCAGAGGCCGGCCCTGTATGAAGTTGATGACGGCAGGGCTGCCAGCAACGGCCTGCATAACTTTCGCATTGTCATGAGCGCGGCTGACGTGTCCTTTATGCACGTCAGCACTGAGGTCATGAGCAATGACCGGCTCAATGCCACGGTCATCGACGCTGAGAGCCGAATTTATTATGGCTGCGGGGTGCGCCTGAAGAGCAGCGAGCGGGGCAGGGACAACCTCAACCGCGTCGGTTACAACGTGCAGTTTCCTGCCGACAACCTTTACCTTGGCGTGCACGGGAAGGTCGCCATTGATCGTTCCCAGGGACAGTCTCCCGGCCAGCGCGAGTTGCTCTTCGACATCATGATGTCCAATTCCGGGGGAGTGCTCAGCCGTTATTATGACCTTATCAGGGTCATTGCCCCGAACAATTCCCTGACCGGTAGCGCGACCCTGCAGCTGGCCCGTTATGATGAGCTGTTCCTTGACTCGCAGTTTGAGGATGGTGGTGATGGCCGGGTTTACGAATATGAACTCATTTACTACCCGACCTCGGAAAGCGGGGGATTGAAGCGCCCGCAACCCGACC
>CAWVVE010000051.1:0-8722 GCA_963933075.1 uncultured Verrucomicrobiaceae bacterium
AACTCCTGCTGCCGTAGCGGCTTGCCGATGATGCCACACAGGTAGCCCGCCTCGTTGAGCAGCGCCGGCAGCGTTGGTGTCCCGGGTTTGATGCGCTGGAAGCCCTCAACACCGTTGTTTTGCGCATAAAGGCCGGTGAGCATGACGCTGCGCGATGGCGTGCAGATTGAGACATTGACATAGGCGTGGTTAAAGCGCATGCCTTGCCCGGCCAGGCGGTCAATGTTTGGCGTGATACCGGGTGCTGCGCCGCCAAAGCATCCCGGCGTGTCCCAGTTCATGTCGTCGGCGACAATCATCAGGATGTTAGGCCTCTTTTTCGGTGCAATTTGCTGTGCTCCTGCCGTGCCGGGGAATAAAGACAGGCAGCAAAGTGCGGTGAATATGATGAGGAACTTGATCATTTGAGTGTCATGATCCAGGCTGAAAGATCTGCAACATCCTGCGAACTGAGGGTGTAGGCGAAGCTGGCTGGCATGCCCGAGTGCTGGGCGTCGGAACGTTTCACGATCTCCCTGACTTGCACCAACACGCGTTTTCCGGTGGGAAGATAGATCTTAACGACCTGGGCCGTCTCTTCCTGAATCATGCCGAAAAGTTCACGACCGTCCTTCAACCTGAGACTGGTCTGCTGGAAGCCCTCCACAATGTAGGCATTCGGTTCAAGGATGGACTTGATAACGTAGTTAAGGTCCTGTCGTTTGTGAATTCCAACAAGGTCCGGCCCCAGCACGACACCTTTGCCGTGAACATGGTGACAGGCGAAGCAGGTGCCCCGTCCGAAGAAAATCTCTTCTCCGTGCTTTAAATTTGCCTTTGGGAGCATAGCAACTGCCGCGGCCGCCTCGGTTTTCGAGTTGCCGGCTTTAGTGAGAAACACCTGATACATCGATTCACCGCCCCTACCGCCAACCTTGTTGCCGCCGAGCACCACCTCACCGGCCTCCAGCGAGCGGCGATAGACGGGAAATTTTTCGCCGTTGCTCATGCGCACCACCATGTCGGTTTTTTCCATACCCTCGATCAGAGGCTTCGGTGGGGTGTTGCGGCCGTCATACGCAAGGTAGAGCGTCGCAGGCAGGTTAATCTCGAAGCGCAGGAACGATTGGTCGCGGCCCGCCTTATCGTCGTTGTGGGTGCGGATGTAGGTGGCTCCAGCGAGAGCTTCGGGGATCTCAGTGAAGGTGTAGGCTCGGTCGGCGTATACCAAGACCCCGCGCTGTAAGCCACCGAGTTCCGCCCGGTAGGAATTGGCCGCCCCTTCGCCGCCGATGGCGTTTACGAACAGGCGGTTCTCCCACTCAGAATCCGAGATCTTGTGCACGGTTAGCGATTCGATACCCGAAACTCTCCGCTCGCCCTCGAAGGCTGCGGCCTTGATCGTGGCGCCTTCCTCGACCGTAATTTTCTTCCCCGCCTTCGCCGATTTGTGATTCGGATCCAACCCGTCCAAAGTGAAGTGGACTTGGAACGGCGATTTTGCCTCGAAGCGAACGATTGTCGAATCGCGGAAATTGCGTTTCTCCGCCGAGATTTTGAGCGTGATCAGCCCACTTTTCGGAGCGGCACCGGAATCATCCAAGAACTCGTTTGCACGACGTTGCAAATCGCGATCCCCCTCCTCCATCAGGCCGAGGGCAGCCATTCGGCGGACCCCGAAGCGCTCGTCGGCGAGCAACTTGCGCCTCTGCTCCTCCGACAACTGGCGCCGCATGACCTGCCAGCTGGCGTAGTAGGCCACCCGGTCGGTCTCGTAAGCGACGGCATCGAGGATCGCGGCACTGTTGTTGCCCCAGCCAATACGGTCGAGAGATCCCATTGCCGCCAGTCGGATGCGTGGTTCCTGGTCAGCGAGTAACTTGATGAGCAGTGGGGCTGCTGCTCTCACCCCGTTCTCACCGAGAATGCGTGTGGCCTGGATACGGACGTTGAGCCTGTAGCGCTTGAGCGCGGCATCAGCGACCTCCTTCAAGGTTAACCAGTCGGCGCTGGCGAACTTCTTCATCTGCGCGTGGCCTTGGCCACGCGATTTGTCGATATGGCCGATGGCCCACATCGCCCAGGTCGCCTGAGTCTCGCTGAGCTGGCCGGACCGGATTGACGCCACGAGGTTATTGCGCACTTCATCGCCCCTCCGGATGAGTTCATCCTGAGCATGAACTCGCCAGACGTGGAGGTCGGAGGCAAGATCCTCGACCAGTTCCCCGAAGCTCCAGCTTCCGATGTCCTTTTTGCGTTTCGCTGTATCCCACGTTGTCCGGGGAATCAGCGGCGACTCCTTGTGAATAAGGCGGAATACCCGTCCCTGGTATTTCGCGTTCTCCTCGGCTGTCCACTTTTCCTTTGGCACATACTCGGTGCCGTAAACGGACCCCCAGCCGGCAATGTAGAGAGCACCGTCGGGGCCGATCTCGATATCTGTCGGCCTGAATAGAGAGCGCCCCTTCGCGCCCTTGTAACCGAGATCGCCGCCCTGCGTCGCCCCTCCATCGACGATTTTCCACTTCTTCTCAGCGGGCACCTGTAACGCACCGTCCCACTTCGGGTTGTAGAGGAAGATGCAGTTGTTCGTCCAATCGGCGATCAGGTGATGATCGCGATACTTCCCCGGGAAGTGCTCGGAGGTGTAAAAGGCGACACCCGTCCCGGAGCCGCTCACGCTCGGGAACAGATCGGAGGACGGCGCGATGGCGATGTGCTTTCCCATCCAGTCGAACTTCCATTGGTGGCGCATCGAGTAGTGACCGTGGCGGATCGGCATGAAGATGCGCTCGCCCGGTGCGCCGGGGTCGTTGTCGGTGGCGAGCCAGTTGAAACCGCTGTCCATGCACATGTCCCACGGGTTGCGCATGCCGCGGGCGTAAAGCTCAAGGTCGTGCCCGCCGGGCCGGCAGCGGAAAATGCCACCTTCTTTTTCATCCTTGTTCATTGGGTGGTAGCTTTTCGGGTAGGTGTCCCTGGTGTAGACCTGCCGCAGCGGATATTGCGTCTTGTCCTCTGACTGGATACCCTGCAGGTCACGGATCGGCTTTGGTGCGTTCGGCTTCACCCAGGTGTTACCCATGGTAAAGTAGAGCCAACCATCGGGTCCCCAGTTAAGCCCATGCACACTGTGGCGCAGGTTGTTAAGGCCCGTGTAGATGACCTGGTACTCGTCAGCGACGTCGTCGCCGTCGGTATCGCGCAGCACCGTGAGCTCAGGAGCGTTGGCGACCCAGAGTTCATTGCCTTTCCAGGCCATTGCCTGAACACAGTTGAGTCCCTCGGCAAATGTCTTCACCGTCTCGGCGACACCGTCATTATCCGCGTCGATCAGGATCTTGATGTAGTCTGTGGGCGAGTCCGGTTTTGGATGCCGGTATTGCGGGCCGGCGCCAACGTAAAGTCGCCCGCGCTTGTCAAAGCACAGTGAGGAGGGGTTGATGATGTGCGGTTCCCGGACAAAAAAGTTGATCCCGAATCCCTCTTCAACCTCGGGCAGCGCATCCTTGTCCACTTCTGCGCGGGCATCGTGCGCAGCACTGCCAATGACCAGCAGCAAGGCAATCAAGATGCGGGTAGTGATAACATGGCGCATGGGGGGCTCCTTGCGGGTGTTGGGACTGGTCATGGGCTTTTAATTAGGATTGGAATGTGGAGGGCGCAATGCTTTCAGCGTTAGCCTTCATCATCACCGACATAGAAGACATCGGAATCGTCAATGTCGGGGATGCCAACAACCAGAACGCGCATTTTTCCAAGGGCACTGTGTACCACACCGGGAGGAATATGGATCATGGTGCCCTTGCGCACTTCTTTCTCCTTGCCGTCGAGAATCACCTTACCCTCGCCCTCGAGGACATAGTAGAGCTCAGTGGCACGCTTGTGGTAGTGGGGCCGGGCGCCGTCAATGTCAACGGCGTGAGCCCAGGCGGCGATATCATCATCTTCCCGGCTAAGCAGCCGGTAACGGTATCCGCAGGCACTGGCTTCCCTTGCCGCTTCTTCCTCATGGCGCAGGATCAGGCTGGAGGGAGAGGATGGGTTTGGCTTTTCAGGCATCGCCTTTGAGACTAGCCCGGATTGTTATCCGTGCGGAATACAAAAAGTGCCGTGTATCGCGCTACTTTGAGAGTCAGGCGGCGATTCGCAGTTATCTTTTTTGAGGAGGTTGTGCCTTTGCGCGCAATGTCTCGAATTTTTTCTCCAGTTCATCATATCGCGCATCATCCGCCTTGCCGATACGGGTTTTCTTTCCTGTCGCCGAGCCCACCGTGACCCCGAGGGCTTGCCTTTCCGATTCAAGGGTGAAGGTGTCTTTATCCACCCGGGTCGCGGTGAAGCTGCCCTGGCTGCCTTTCGGCATCTCCGGGGAAACACGCTTCATGGCAAATGCGCCATTGGCCTCATTCCAGGTGGTGTGGTCAACGATTTGAGTGCCATTGGAAAGTTCAATGGTGTCGACATAACAGGAACGCTCGGCGTTAAAGTTCACGACCATTCGCTTAAGCACAAGCACCTTGCCGTTGCTTCCGGTAAACTCGGTGATGGTTTCAACCGACTTTCCCTTTTCCCGCCAGCGGCCATGTATTTCCTGACGAATGGTCATCGGTTCCTTTCCAGTTTCCCGGCTGATGATCTCCACGGTCCAGTGCCCAAGCCGGAAGTCAAAGCCATCACCCGGGTGTCCCCCGCGCTTACAGCCGGTGGCGGCGATGGCAAGAAGGGCGAGTAGAAGGGGCTGGAGGATTTTCCGGGATGCCGCCGATCGGCTTGATTGATGCGTGCATTGAGGTGCAGCCATGGCCGGATGTTCCTGCTTACTGGCCGTCTGGCGTTCCGCCGTGTCCCTTCAGGTAGCGGAACAGGTCGCTCTTTGTCGACAGGATCACCGAGGTGTCAGAGGAAAGGGCGGTGCGGTAGAGGTCCATGGTCTTGGTGAACTCATAGAATTCAGCCGCCTCCTTGCTCTTGTTGTAGGCGGCCGCGTAGGTGGCTGTTGCCTTAGCGTCGGCATCCCCCTTGGTGGTCTCCACCTGCTTGTAGGCTTCCGACGCAATGCGCTTGAGCTCCTTTTCCATTTCACCGAGGATGCGGTCACCTTCCCCTTTGCCCTCCGCCCGGTATTCCATAGCGATTGCCTGGCGCTCCGTGGTCATCCTGGTGTAGATCTGCCTGCTGACCTCAGGACGGTAATTGAACCTTTTAAAGCGGATATCGAGCAAATCGATCCCCAGGGGTGCCAATTCCGCCTTTGCCTGCTTGTAGATTTCCTGCTCGATCAGTGACCTGCCCTTGGAGATTGGTTTCCACACTACTTTTTTCTTTGATTCAATGGATACCTTGTTATTTTCCGTTTCATCCTTATCACTGGGGTCAGGTTCTTCCACTTCGGGTATACGGTCCTTGGTGGTGCGCACGATCTCAATCAGGTTGTGGTTGGCGACAGCACCCCGGGTTTTACTGCCAAGGATGTCGTTAATGCGTGACTGGGCTCGACGCTCTTCCTGCAGGCTCTCGAGGTAGAGCTTGGCATCTCCAATTTTCCATCTGCCAAAGGTGTCGACAACGATGTAGGTTTTTTCCCTGGTGGGCATTTCAGTGGGCGCGCCGTCCCACTCCAGTGCGCGTTTATCGAAGCGGTTCGCCTTCTGGATGAAGGGGATCTTGAAGTGCAGGCCGGGATCAGTGACGGGGGTTCCCTTGACCTCACCGAACTGCGTGATGACGACTTGTTCGAACTCCTTCACGGTGTAGGCGGCTCCGGTAAAGAACAGAGCCATCACAATGACAATGCCGGCGATAATGATGCGGAAGGCGATGGTCATTTTCTGGCGGGGTCAATCTGCAGGAAGGGCAGCAGCTGCTGCGCTTCATCATCGAGAATGATCTTGCGTCCCAGTTTGGGAATTGTTTCCCCCATCGTCTCCAGGTAGAGGCGCTGCCTGGTGACTTCCGGCGCCTTGAGATACTCCTCAAAGACGGCATTGAAGCGGGCCGCGTCGCCTGTTGCCTCGTTGATTCTTTGTGTGGCGTAGCCTTCCGCTTCCAGGATCAGCTTATCCGCTTTTCCCTGGGCGGCCTTGAGTGCACTGAGTTTTTCTCCCGTGGCCCGGTTCTTGGCCTGCTCGAGTTCCTGCTTTGCCGATTCCACTTCATTGAACGAGGCCTGTACCTCGCGCGGCGCGTTGACGCTCTTGAGCTGGATTAAGTCAATAGCCAGCCCCATTTCATACTTGTCGACAAGTGCCTGCAGTTTTGTCTTGGAATCGGTCTCGATTTCCTGTCGTCCAAAGGTGATGACCTCATCGACGGTCCGGTCCCCGACCACCTCACGCATGATGGACTCGGAGGCGTCACGCAGGGTCTCATCCGGGTTGCGCACCTTGAAGAGGAACTCCATTGCGTCCTCGATGTGGTATTGCACCACCCACTCGACAAGGGCCACGTTGCTGTCGCCGGTGACCATTGATTTTTCTGATTCCTGGATCTGTCCCCTTGAGGATTGATAACCGTTTGTCGCGCCCGCGGTGCCGAAGCCGAACTCCTGCTTGAGTTGTCGCCTGATCGGAACCTCCTCGACCTGGTCAATAAAGAACGGCAGCTTCATCCTCAGCCCGGGTTCACTCGTCGATGAGTATTCCCCGAAGCGCATCACGACGCCGACGGACTCGGCGGGGATGGTGTAGACGGAGGTAAGGCCGCCGACAATCACCATCAGGGCCAAGAAGATGATCTTAAATATGCCCCAGTTGAGATCTGGGAGTTTTGGCAGGGCCTCCTTGAGGCGCTGGAATTCTTCGCTGTCCATTAAAATTAAATTCGAACTGAGTTGATTCTAGCACCTCATTGGCGCCACCGCGATCAGAATTTAATGCCTGATTTTTGAAGCACTTCAATCAGGGCAGGCGGGTTGTCGGTGATGATGCCATCCACTCCAAGTCCTATCAGCCTGGCCATGTCCTCCTTTGCGTTGCAGGTCCAAGGCACGACTTTCAGCCCGGCGGCGTGCGCTTTTTTTACCAGTGCGGCATTGAGCTCAGGATATTCAGGGGACCAGTAATCGGCCTGGACGGCCGTGGCCTCTTCAAGGGACTGGCTGAGTGCCGATGTCCTGAGCACCCTCGAGAGACGCTTAACCTTGACGATGGAGGCCATCTTGAAGGACTGGATGGTGGTCCTTTTTTCCAGTCCATGGCTTTTAATGAGTGCCACGAGTTGTTTCTCGTAGCCCTCCTCCTTGGTCTCGATATTCAGCCGGATTGCCCGCGCGTTGTCCCTTGCTCCTGCCGAAGTCCCTGCTTCATCTGGGTAGGCTTTCAGGAACAGGAAGAACTCCTCCAGGGTGGGGACAGTTGCTGTTTTCCCATCCCCGGCGCGGATGACATATTGCTTGATCTCGCTCAGGGCGTGTTTCCTGATCCGGTAACCGTGGGATTGTGGCGGTTTCTTGACGGCTTTTTCCAGGACACCCGGGTCATGGATAATGATGATTTTCCCGTCCCTGGTGATATGGGTGTCGAGCTCCAGGGTCGTGACCTCAAGGTCCAGGGCTTTCCTGAAGGCGGGCAGGATGTTGCCCGGCGGGCAGAGGGACTTCCCTCCCCGGTGGGCCTGCAGGTCAAAGGTCGGCTCTGTCGCCCCGGCGAGCGTGACCGGGAAGGCGATGAGTGCGAGGATGGGCAGGATTGGTTTCATTTCTGCTCGGACTACTTCTTCTTTTTCTTATCCCCGGCTGCTTTGCGCAGTGTTTCAAACACGTCAGCGTAGCTGCCACCGGCGATTGAGTTGCCACCGGTAAAGAACTCGCCATACGGGCGCTGGGGGAATTTCCCCAGTTCCCGGATCAGCAGGTCCTGCATGCGCTTGAGGGTCTTAGCATGGCGTTTGCGGGAGGCGAGGTTTTTCTGTGCGTCAGGGTCGTCCTTGAGGTCATAGAGCTGGTCACCGGTGTAGGCATGGGGGTGAGTGGCGATGGAGCGCGAGACCCCGCCGCTCAGGCCGGTCATGGACTTCAGGTGGCGCCGGCTGTTGTCGCGCACGCCGGCCACCTGGTCCTTGGTGTAGCGCAGGGCAATGTAGCTGTGATCCCTGGTCTTGATGGAACGTGCGGCACCTATTTCCTGATAGACATATTCACGCACCGGAGAACCCGGTTTGCGGAAAAGCGGTTTCAGGCTCACGCCGTCGACCTTGTAACCGGCGGGAATGGCGGTTTGCGCCAGTTCAAACCAGGTCGGCACAAAGTCGGTATTCTGGATGAGTTGGTCACTGCGCACTCCCGCCATCATGCCCTTCGGCCAGCGCATGATGCACGGCACCTCGGTGCCTTTGGCCTTGTAGAGTGAGCCCTTGTTGCCTGAGCCGTGGTCGGCGATGAACAGCACCACGGTGTTGTCACTGAGTTTGAGCTCGTCGAGTTTGTCGAGCAGCACCCCGAGGGAATCGTCCATCCACAGGTAACCGACCTCATTGGTGCTGAGCCCGGCCTTCTCGATACGCTCCATCACCGATGAGCGAGCAGGCATCGCCTTCAGGTTCTCCTTGATGATTCCCTCACCGGTGACCTTCGGCTGTCCGAGCGACTTGTGCCACGCACCATTGGGCCCGTGCAGCAGGGTGGTGCAGTAGTGCAGGTAAAACGGCCGGTCTTTATGTTCCTCGATGAATTCCACAGCCGCCGCCGCAGTCCATTCCGGATTGTGGCTCTGGAAGGGGGCCTTGGTGTTGTCCCAGTAGATAT
>CAWVVE010000052.1:0-8704 GCA_963933075.1 uncultured Verrucomicrobiaceae bacterium
TTCCCGGTCTGGGTCACGACCCTGGATGCCTTGCAAAGTTCCCTTAACTCCCGAGCCTCACCAATAGTGTGGGTCAAGGGCTTCTCGCAGTAGACGTGCTTGCCGGCCTGCATTGCCGCCTTGCAAATTTCCGCATGCCAGTGATCCGGGGTCGCGATAACAACCGCATCCAGTGATTTTTCTTTTTCCAGGAGTTCACGGTAGTCCCTGTATTCCTTCGCCTTTGCCACTTTCGCCCCATGCCGATTCTTTGAACGGTCGATTTGCCGCTGATCCACATCACAGAAAGCGGCAACCTGCTGCCCCTGGTTGAGAAGATTGGCAACGTGCCCCTGGATTTGCCCGCCCATGCCAATAAAGGCAACGTTCATCCGGTCATTGGGCTTGGGATCCTTCCCAAAGAGAGTGCCTGAGGGCAGAATGTTCAGTGCTGAAATGCCACCGGAAGCGGCAAGGAAATTCCTGCGGGAAGTTTTATGCGAAGTCATTGGAATGAGTTTGCGGGGCAGGTATCTGTAAAACAAGAATTTACTGCAGGGTCAGGAACTCCGGTTGATCAATGCATTTCAATATCACAGGTGCCAAGCCCGCCACGGTAGTAGTTGAACTGGACATTAGCATGATCGGCGAGCAGTGACATCGGCACTGCACAGTCGGCGATGCCCTTGGAAATCATCAACGCGGTAAGGCGCTGACCAAGCGGGTTGTCATGGGTCCCGGCCTGCCAGATCGAGACTTTCCCTGCCCGCCATGTCTCCAGCGGACCCACCGTGATCGCCTGTTGCGGCACAAGGGTGATGTTGCCACCGCCCGAGGTGCGGGCGTTCTGCGCAAGGGTGATCGGGTGCAACTCCACAATCCGTGTTCCCAGGTTGCGATATTCCTCAGGCGCAGGCGGGGCATCGGTATACCTGCCTTCACGACGCGGGGGATCATTGAAAGCCCAGTGCTTGATGTCCCCCTGACCTCCCTGCATGACCGCACATCTTACACCCTCCCAGGAAGCCGCATACGCTGTGGTATCCGCAGCGGGAAAATGCAGGTTCTCCTCCGGTATCTTCAGGTGTGCGGCAATACGATCAAAGCACAGTTCCCGGTCGGCGCGTTCAAAGGATAAGGGGTGTGATACATCCACTTCCCTGCCGTCTGATCCAAGCCACTCATCCATTCCCCAGAAATGCGCACTGGATAGATCAATTTCCAGTTCATTGACCAGGCGCGCCACCAGCGGCAACTGCTCGGTCGGTCCTATCGGCCCACAAATACCCACCGGGTTGTCGGCGCTCGACTGCCTCCAGGAGTGGATATACTCGAGGGCTTCTGCCAGATAGAAATCCTCAAGCGTGTCATACATGACCACCTTGAACCCGGGCCGGGACAACTGCTCAAGGTCCGCCATGCTGAGTTGTGCGGCATCACGAATGATGCCTTCATCCAGGGTGGTATAATCCCACCAGTCCGGTGCAATGCTGCTTAATCGGCGCGCCATAATCAGGATGTTGTGTCTGTTTTATAATCAGGATTCTTCACGAGATTTTTTCCAAGGGCTTCAGCCATCGGGTCATACTCTTCACTGCTAAAGCCATAATGCAGGCGCCTGCGCCATCCCTCAGCATGCTCAAAACATCCCGACATCCTCCCCAGTTCCATGGACATCTCCTCCATTGCCGATAGAAAAGAACTCATTCCCTGGCTTTCCCCAAGCCATTCCTGCTGACTTTTGTGCGCTGCCAAGGCGGCCCGCTTGGTGATCATGATGGCATTGGTGTCGACATAGGCTTCCGGCCATACCTTTCTGCGCAATCCATCCCGCAGGCCATGGGGCATGGCATGATAGACTGCCAGGCCATGCTCGCTGAGTGCCTTGGTTGGAGGCTCAGTGACAAAATTAGGCATGCTGTGGGTAAAGGCAGCGGTTACTGCCAGTCGAGCCGTTTCCATGTGGTCAACCATGTAGTCATCAGGAGAATGGGTCAGCACGATCTCGGGCTCAGCAGACCGAACCACTGACGCAAGGCAACGCAACAATTTCACGGAATAGACAATCTCAAGGTCATCACACAGAGGTGGATGGTAGACAGCATCCAGGATCCCGGCCGCCTGCTCAGCTTCCTTCCGGCGCAGCACCCGGGTCTCATCGGCACCCTTTTGCAACGATCCGCAGTTGCCACTGGCAAGGGCCATGTAATGCACCTGATAACCAACGGCGGCAAGCTGCAGCATTGTCCCGGCAAACAAGAACTCGATGTCGTCGGGATGCGCGACGATGGCAATGACACTCTTAGCCACCACGAATCTCTGATAACTTGACAGGTCTCCCCTCCGCCACGGAACGGTCAGCGGCAAACACCACCTCGAATGTCCGGTATGCCTCCTCGAGCGAGGTCAATGGCATCTCCTCGTCATTCTTAAGTGCCGTGAAAAAAGCCTCAAACTGGGTCTGGTAGGGATGATCACTGACATCACCTGAATCCAGCATCTTCATGGATAACCCGCTCCAGGAATCCTTGTTGGTCGAGAGCTTTTGGGAATGGAACTTGTCATCCAGGAGACTACCCTCACTGCCCACTAGGTGCGTATGGAAGTAATAAGGCTGCAGGCAGTCAATACAGGAGGCTACCTTGCCGATGCGCCCGTCGGTAAACTTGAGAATACTCGTGGTCGTGGTCGGGTATTCATAGGCGGCAAACACCTCATTTTTCGAAACAGTCGCATAAGAGCTCACCTCCTCGACCTCACCCTCCATGCACAGCAACAAGGCATCAAGCGCATGGCAACCGGCGGAAAGCAGGCTGCTGCCGCCATTCTCCCGGCCCGTGTTCCAGCGAAACTGCCCATACCACGGGCCAATCCCGTGGAAATAATCCACCTCACCATAATGCACATCCCCGAGCAATCCCTGGTCAATGACTGCCTTGGTGGCAAGGAACTGGCTTGAGTAACGGCACTCAAAACACACGCAACAACGCACACCGGCGGCACGCACCGCATCACGAATAAGCACGCTGTCCTCAATAGACAAAGCCAAAGGTTTCTCAATGATCAGGTGCTTGCCCGCCGCCGCGCATGCAAGCGCATGATCCTTATGCATGCTCGGGTAACTGCATATTGACACCACGCCGATGTCGTCATTGGCCAGCATAACGTCAACATCCGTGTAACTGGTAATCGCGCTGCCGTGCTTTGCCGACAAGTCACGATCATCCTGGGGGCGCGAGGAGAAAATCGCCGTGACCTCCACCCCCTCAATGGCATTAAGCGCCTCAATGTGGGCACCAGCCACCCAGCCGTAGCCGATAATAGCAACTTTCATTTAAATTAATCCTACAGACATTCCCGGAGACAAGGCTACTCTTTGTTCACCTTCTTTTTCACTGCGGGCATGAAGCTTCCCGCACCCGGCGTGAAATCCCACGGCTCGGTCTTCTGGCCGAGTTCCTCAAGGAAAGCCCCACTGGAAAAGGCTACGAAAAAATTGTTGTCGCCGGCGGCATGCCGGGTGCGATCATACAGGCTGCGCATCACCGGCAGCACCGTTTTTGCCCTCTCCCCAAGCAGCTCGATTGCCCTGCAGGCACGCAGGGCAACTGCCCAATCCCCGTGTTCAAGGTCCTTCACCAGGCGTTGCAGGGCCAGCTTGCGATATTTTGGGAAATGCGCCAGCCATCCAGCTGTCTCGATACGCACGGAGGGCGCAACGTCATCCAGAAAATCTGCAACCCTCACGTGCAGATCAGCATCTGCAAAGGAGTCATTCCGCAGGCCGATGATCGCCCAGTATCTCGAGGCAACATCAGCCGAAGGCAAGCCCTTGATCAGGTCCGAAGTGTCGGCTGTGCCGACTTTGTCCGCAGCTTGCCATGCTGCCTTGAGGTCAGGTTTGTGGTCAGTTGCACCAAGAATAATATCCCGCATCGCCTTGCCCTCACCGTCAACCATACGTCGCATCTCACTCTCCGGAAGGGCACCACAATCACCGAACTCCTGTCGCTTACCGATGTAAGATTTCCTTAAACGTAGAAGATTTTTTTCTACCTCCGGGGTCAGTTTTCCCAGCAGTAAATTATGCGTGTTCTGAGGATCAGCGCGGCAATCATAAAGCTCCTCGATCGCCTTCGTGGGTCCCGCATAGTGCTTTTGGGCCACACTCAGGGCCTCACCCTTGTCCTTGGCAAAACCGGTAATTTCATCGCGGATCTCACCCAGGTCAGAGAAGACCGAGGGCTGGTTCCAGGACAAGTGCGGATGATAGTTGCGGATATAAAGCCACCGCCTGTCCCGCACCGAACGGGAGCACTCAAACACCTCATCGACCCGGTCACGGGTGCCATAGACGATCTCACGCCGGGGAGCATCTTTATTAACCGTCAAAAACGGGATACCCTGCATGTATTGGGGCACAGCAAGCTGCGCCAGCTTCAGCGTTGTCGGGGCAAAATCAATGAAGCTCACCAGCCTCTCAGTGGCCCCACCGGGCTTGGTGGGTCTCAGGTGCTGCCATTTCTCCGGGATGTGGACGAGCATCGCCACCCGCATTCCACTGTCATGCAATAAGCGTTTGTGACGAGGCATCCCGGAACCATGATCGGAGTAGAAACACACGATTGTATCTTCAGCATACCCGTCCTCCTCGAGTTGCCTCAATATTTCACCAACCTGGATATCCATGGCGGTGACACAGTCGTAGTAACGCGCCATCGTCTTGCGCACCAGTGGCGTGTCCGGATAATAAGGGGGCACCGGCGCATCTTCAGGATCATGAACCTGACCCGGGGAAAGCCTGGACTGTACATGCTTCTTGAAAACACTGTATGGCCAAACCATGGTGCGCGACTGGTGGCTGGTCATCAGGTTAAACACCGCAAAGAACGGCTGCCCGCCGCTGCGCTCCTTGCTGCGCCAGTGAGCCTTGGCTGAGGATTCATCCCAGGATTCCTCAATCAGACGCCCTAAGTCACTGGTGTTATAGTCGGTCTTGACGTTGTTGGTGGTGAAATAGCCGGCGCTGCGCAGGTAAGAGGGGAAACCCTTTACCCCCTCTGGCAGGGGAAAGCCCGAGCGCATCTGGTTGGTGCCGGTCGAGACATTATACATCCCGGTAATCAGAACCGAGCGTGAGGGGGAGCACACCGGCGAGGCGGCAAAGGCGTTGTCATAACGGGTGGACCGCTTGGCAAAGCGGTCAATATTGGGTGTTATGGCATAAGGATCCCCATAACAACCGAGTGTCGGGCTCATGTCCTCGGCAGTAATCCAGAGAATATTGGGTTTGGCTTGAATAGCCTGTTCCTCTCCCTTCAACTCACGTGCGCGGATGTTGCGGAACCTGACCACACCCCCTTTTCCGTGGTGCTGAATGCCAAAGTAACCCTTGAGAATTTTCTGATGCCGGATATCAGCGATCGGCTTACCGTTTAGCCAAGTCCTGATCCTCGGGCCCTCAGCCCGCACCTTGAAGTGATTCCACTGGTCCGGCTTGAGCAGCCCCTTGACCTTCGCCGCATACTCCGGTCCGTCTTTTCCTGCCGGGTAAAGCCAACCCCCGGTACCGATGCCATAGACCCCGGCCGGTTTGCCCCGGTCAATCTCGCACTGGTAGCCCTTTGGTTTGCCTTTCGCTCCAATACAACGAAAAGCCAGGCCTGAATTAAAGCCCTCCTCGGCCGGTAGCATGACTTCAAGCTCCGCCTCAAAGTCCGCCATCTCCACCTTGGTAGTCACCCAGCAGTTGGTTTTCGACAACAGCTGCAGTTCACCGTTTTTGGCCTCAAAGGAAACCACGGTGTTACGGGGCATCCAGCCCTCGGTGCTCTTGCCGTCAAAAAGGTTCACCCAGTCGCCGCCGGCAAAGGCAAGTGGAGGGAACAGCACACAAAGGGCAAATAGCTTGATTTTCATCATCTCCATGGAGACTACCTGCCATTGCGCTTATTGCGCAAGGCTTGTGAACCCTCCCATGAGGATTTACCTTGAATACTGGGGGGAATAATCCCTTACGGAACCCGGTTTTCTGTGCCTAGAAGATCGTTCACCGCCCGGTTGGCAACACGGACAATGTATTTGTTGGGTTGCCTCTGCTTCACTGCCTCCTGCAGTGCCTTCAGCGCCGGTCTCGCTGCCTCATCCATCTCATCAAGGACAATCGCCGCTGCCAGGCGCCCCCACTGGTGATCGGATTTCAATTCGCTGACAAGAACCGGTATCGCGACCTCCGGCGCTCCCAAAAGCGCAACCGCACGGGCGGCACCAATGCGCACACTCGGCGAGCCGTCCTTCATTGCCTTCTTGGCCGCCTCCATTGCCTGCCCACCGGCCTTTTTCCCGATATTTCCGATGCCGGTCACGCCCCAATAGCGAACTGCGGCATCCTTGTCCCCGGAAGCCTTGAGCAGGGCCGGCAGGGCCTCAATTCCCTCGGAAGCCTTCGTGGCGCTTGCCACAAGACGTTTAAGGAATTTGCCTGAGGAGCCTTTCTTGTTGAGAATCTCAAAGCGTGAACCGGCAACTTGCTCACGAATTTCTATCTCAGCCTCAGGAATCAGTCCAATATCCCCGACTTTCCGCTGCCATTGTGCCAGCGCCTCACGCATTTCTTTTACCCGGCCGGCATATTTTGAGTCGCCGGCAAGGTTGCGCACCTCATGCGGGTCTGCCTGCACGTCATAGAGTTCCTCAACGGGTTTTCTCGGAGCTGAAAACAATTTGCCAACCTCAGTCAGGGTTCCCTCGCGCTCAGCACGGCGAATCTCCTTCATTGTCGCCCCCTTCTCGGGCGTGTTCATATATTGATAGTAGGGTTTAAGCGGCTCGAAATTACGGATATACCGATAGCGACTGCCGCGCACGGCGCGGATGATGTCATAACGCTCGTCCATGCGATCACGTGCCCCAAACACATAATCATGCGGCGCCGACAAATTCCCTCCAAGGAAAGCGCGCCCCTGCAGGTGGGAGGGAACCGCGACCTTTGCCAGGTTGAGCACGGTTGGAGCAAAGTCGACCGAGCTGACCAGCTGCTGGTCAATCACTCCACCTTTGGTTCCGGGAATTCTCACCACCAGCGGGATGTGCGTTCCCGACTCGTACAGCCAGCGCTTTGCCCGCGGCAAGCCAACGCCGTGATCCGTCCAGAAAAAAATAATGGTCTCCTCATAGAGCCCGGCATCCTTCACCTCGCCGATCAGCTTGCCCGCCCAGGAATCCATAGCGGTGATCAATTCATAGTTTCGCTTCCAGTCCTCCCGCGTGACCGGCGTATCCGGATAGTAGGGTGGCAGGGTTGTCAGCTTGGCGGCATCCTGTCGCTCATTGGCGGCCAATCCCCTGGTGACCGCCTTGTATTTCGATTCCGAGGCAATGCCACTCTCATGACAGCCGGTGAAGTTAAAAACCGCGAAGAAGGGCTGCTCTTTATTCCGTTTCTTCCAGTGCGCCTTCGAGCCGGATTCGTCCCAGATCTCAGACCTTGAGGGTTTCGAGAACTGGTAGTCTGTCTTTGAGTTGTTGGTGCAGTAATACCCTGCCTTGCGTAGTAGCATCGGGAAAGGCTTTAACCAGTCGGGCAACACGGCATTACAGCGCATATGGTGTGTGCCTATGCTGTTCTGGTACATGCCGGTAATAATGCCGCTGCGGCACGGGGCACAGACACCGGCGGAGGTATAGGCATGTGTAAAGCGAATCCCCTCTGCGGCCAGGCGGTCTACATTGGGCGTGATTGCATGCGGGTCACCGTAACAGCCAAGGTGGGCATTGATATCCTCAGCCGAGATCCAGAGGATGTTCGGCTGAGCCGCCGGCGCGCCACAAATCACCGAAAGGACGGCAACCGCAACCAGGGCATGCACATGTAAGGGGCTAGTTGATATTCTCATGTGATTTGACACCCGCTTCAGGGGCAATCTCAATTTTCCCAAGGAAGTTATTCAAGGCTACACCATTGCGCTGCCCTTTACCGGAAAAACGCACGGCACCCATTGCCCGTGGTATCTTCCGACTGTCGGCAACGATGCAGCCGGTGACCTGGATGTCACTGCAGTTGACGGCATCGATCCCGTAGGGCACGCCATCGGTAAAGACACAGCCACTCACCGCAACCCGGCGGCATTCCTCCAGTTCCAGCAACGACGCACCGCTCGCCTGCCCTGCTTCTGACTCATCACGAAAAGTGCTCCCGGAAATGGTGCAGTCCTCGCTGCCGACAAGACGCACGCCGACTCCTGAGGCAGGCGTGTGTCGCCGGAAGTGATTTGAACCGACAGTGACCAACCGTGAATGCTCAACCAGCAGGTTGCTCTTTGCGCATGAATAGATGGTATTTCCGCTGATCGTCACCCCGTAAGCTCCGCTGAGGTGCACGTTGTTCTCCTGCGAGCCGATGACATTCCCGGAAATGGCAATCAGGCCCGGAGGTCGACTGGAATCCCCCGTCTCGAGGATGCGTATATTCGCTCCTCCCGGGGACCTAGTGGCCTGGATGGTGTTTGATGCGATGGTCACCTCGTTGACACTTGCCTTTGGCGCGGTGGTATCAATCCAGATCTCCGCCGTCGGCTCAGAAGGAAGTTCCCCGTGTGACTTCGCGTTATTATACTCGATGTCGTTGCCGGTGATCTGCAGGTTGCGCACCTCAGAGCCTTCAATCCTTATACCCCCGAGCCGGTTATAGCTGATGTGTGAATTGGAAACATTAACCTGATGCAAA
>CAWVVE010000053.1:0-8649 GCA_963933075.1 uncultured Verrucomicrobiaceae bacterium
CGAAGTCGGCCGGGTCACTGCCTGCACCAAGTTCCTCGTTATCCTGGTAGCCATCACCATCACTGTCCCTGGAATAGGGGTTGGTCCAGTAAACAAAGAGCTCGTCATGGTCACTGATGCCGTCTCCATCGTCATCAGGGTCCGTTCCGTCGGGCAGGACATCACCATCGTTATTGCTGCTGGAGTCGAAAATTATGGTTACATACTGCATGTGTGATTCAACTCCTGCTGCCGAGCGGAACTGGAAGTAAACCTTGGCGAGGGAACCGTCCGTCAGTGATGGATCATTCAGGGTGAATGGGACAATGGATCCAAAATCTGGTAGTGCAATCCAGGGCTCGGTTCCGGCGAAAGGCTGTCCTGCAAGCCGGTATTCGGTGGCATTGCTCCGCTGGAGTAATTGTACTGCAAGCTCTTTGCGGTCGGTCTTTGCCTGTTTGCTGTTCAGCACGATGGAGCCGGAAGGTTCTTCCGGGTTGTGCCGGGCCGTTCCGCTGATTTCTCTTGAGAAAGCGGTGGCTGCCGCGCCATCAGTGCTGAGGGCACGCAACTTATAGAAGTAACGCTTACCATCCTGAAGTCCTTCATCGTAGAAGTGGGTTACCAATTTTCCGTCCGTGGGAATAGTGTGAACGAGTGTTGCCGCATTACTTGAGAATCCGGAGGCTGTGCCACGATAGACTTCCATCTTGGAGTATGCGGGATGGTCAGGAAAGTGCAGCAGCAGGGCATCAGACTTCAGGTTACCATTGTTTCCATGCGCGTCAGATGTGGTAATGACGGAGACGGTCGCCAGGTTTGGGAACGGGTCATCTGTGGGAGATAAGGGGCAAAGACCATGGGTGATCTCATAGCCATCGGCGGCACCACCGTTATCTTGGTCAGGGTCGCCGGGGTGGGTTCCTGCGAAGAACTCGTCGATGTTGCGCAGACCGTCCTGATCCTGGTCAATGTGGGCGTCCTTAAGTTGCGGGTTGGTGCCGTAAAAGACTTCCCAGGAGTCACTCATGCCATCATTATCCTGGTCTCCGTCTCCGTTGCCCGACTCAAAGCGTTCGAATACCTGGAACGCCTTCTCAAAGGTCCGGTCAATTTCTGCGCCAAAATTGTCCTTGCCGCGGGCGTGTATCACCACACGGTAGGTGCCCGATGATCCCGGCCTGACCTTGGCATCCTCGGACCGCTCTTGCGTGACCACGTTGCTGCCTGCATAAGGTGTGCGGGTGTAACGCACGCCATAGCGACCATCCTGCTGGTTTCCATCCTGATGTGCCCCGTCATCAGGCATTGCCAATGGCTTCGGGCAGGCGAGTTCCCCGTTGGGCATCGTGACTTCGACGGAAACCTCCAAGTCGCGGACAGCCCCCCTGAGGTCGAAGGCGGCCAGATTGATGTCCACGGGCATGCCGTGCTCGAAACGTTCGCGGGAATGTTCCCGGCGACCAGAGATACCACCATTTTTGACAGCAGAGAGAGAGAGGAAAAAATCCAGAGCATTACCGGGTTTTCCGGAAATTCCGCAGAATACCTCGACATCGTTGCCACTTTTCTCACCGAGAGTGATAGCATAATTACCGCGGATCAGCGGATTTTTAGGATGAAATATCATGTGCGTGTCCTCCTTGTAGACCTGTGATATGGCGGCAAGGTCCTGTCCGTCGGGGGTCTGAACGGAGACATCCATTGCCGTTGGCCCTGACCAACCGATGTAGATCAATGGTGCGGAGACATTATCGTAGGGCTGGCTGAGCAGGATTTGGGTGTTGTCATTGGCGTTAATTTCCTCCTTTTCAAGGGTGATTCGCTGTAGTTTTTTCGAGTGCTCAAGGCCCGCCAGGAAGCGCAGGGTGAGCTGGTTGCGCATGGCAGTAAAATCAGGGGTGGCATCTTTCGCTGCGCCACCGTTATCCTCAACGGGATTGTAGAGGTAGTCGCCCAGGGTGATGGCGGCAATCTCCTGCAGCAGATCAGTTTCCGCTCCTTCGCCGAAGGCCCGTGTGTTGACGATGGTGCCGGCGGGGATAATGCGGGCATCAGCACTTCCACAGCCATCGGGATCTTTTGCTGAATCCCAGTAGCGGGATTCATTCTCCTTGCCGTCGGTAAGGAGCAGTATGGTGTCTATGGCATCCGGCGAAGCCGCGGCGTCCAGTGCATCCTGTGCAGTCCAGAGCCCGTCACCGATCGAGGTGGTTTGCTGTGAGGTGAGTGTGTCCACAGCAAGTTTCATCAGGCCGCGGGCGAGGGTTGTACCATTGAGTAATCCCGGAGATCCCTTCAGGTTTGTGGCGTCCTCGTTGCATTCAATGCCATCCCCGCTGAAAGAGACGACCGTGAATTTGTCATTCTCATCCACGGAATCGATGTAGAACTTGGCAGCCTGCTTGGCAGCGTCGAGCTTGGCGCTTGTCGGGTGCTCCATCGACCCGGAGATATCGAGAACAACTGCATGATGGAAAACGAGGTCGCCGTAAAGGACTGCCTGGCGCTGGATCGCCGTTGATCCACCGATGATGCCGGGGCAGAGCTTGACTTGCAGGTTATAGAATCCGTCAGCCGGTTGCGCCGGGGCGGCAACCACCAGTTCCCACAGGCCGCCAACGTAGGCGGCATCCAGAACGTTTGCATCCTCAGCACCTATGCGAACAGAAAAATAGTCCTTGTCCAGCCCGAGAATGGATGGGTTGTCAGGTCCCTCAGGAGCAAGGTCGGGTAACCCGGTGACCTTGGTGGTGACGACTATATTTCCCGGGCTGTCGAAGGGGCCGGGATGGGCATAACGGCTGAAAGTCGGGCGTATGATCGCAACCGTTGGCTGACCGGCATCAAAGTCCCAGTCTACAGTACCGCCTTCCTCAAGGCCGCTTACGATACCGCAAATCCTGTCGATCGGGCGTGTGGGTTCAGAGAAGAACACCCCGGCAAACTCGGTGCCGATTGCCCTTTTAATGCCAATGACACTGCCTACGCTGTCGGTGGCAACCACGGAAAACGCCATGGTGTCGCCGGTTGAAACCGCCTTGAATCCGACGGCAAAACATTCACTTCCCTGCCCGACATCAGCCTCGATATATTCTGCAGCCCAGGGGTTAAGAGTAGTTGATCCGCTGCTGGGAATATTTGCCGTTGTTTTTGGGACATTTCTTATAATCGGTTGGGTTTGCTCATCGATGTAGCTGTATTTTGATGCGTCAGGGATACCGGTCACGTCGAATTCACGGGTGTAGTTGCAGATCGCGAAATCGTGAAAAATTCCTTCAAGGCTACGGCCACGGGAAGCGAGAAGTTCTTCAAGGGCCACTCTGGAGTTGGCTGAGGAATCAGCATCATTGACAACGAGTTTATCCCAGAAGGCACTCATGAACTCAGTTCCATAATGTGGCTCGACTTTATTGGTGCCCAGTTGTTCCATCAAATAATTCCACCAGAGGCAGCAGTCGTATTCCTTGTCGAAAAGCGTTTCGCCGGGGGTATCGAGGAAATTTCCCGCGGAATTCTCGTAATAGGGAAAACCGACCTTGTCATCAAGGTCGCTGAAAGCCTTGTCCATGATGGCATCGGCAGTCCCTTCAGAAACCCATTTGCCGAATGTGCTGCCTATATATCCGCTGCCGCCTCCGTTTATGCTGTCCTTATAGTTGCGCTGGACGGTGTGGAAACTTTCGTGGAGTAAGACGACCCGTGAATCATCGGCGGGCCACGCGCGGATGCTGGGTGCATCCAGCACGACACATGAGGGCTCGGCATACCACCAGTCGTCCTTTACGACGAATTCGTAATCGGGCAGGGTGCTCAGCCAGGGGTCCCGGAATCCCATTACGTCGATAAGTTGATCGTATGATGTTTTGGCGAAAATCTCCAGGTTGTCCACGTCCGTGGTACTGACCCGATCACTATCACCAGGGGTGTCCGAGTAGGTAATGATGTAGTCAATTCCCTTATAACTGAAAGTCCGGGTCTCATCGAGACCCGGCTTGGAGCAATCACCCGCCCGGGCGGTGCTTATAGCAAAAGCACTACAAGCTGTGAGCAGAAAGAAAAGGCGATAAAAGGGAGTGGAGAGTTTCTTTGTCGGATCGGCAGGAATATTCATTTTTATGAGTTGTATCATGCCTTTGACGAATAGGTTGCGAACCGATTCACTTTTTACCCGTTATCTTCTTTAAAGGTTCCGGATTTTAAGTTTCCGTAGAACTGCCCCCGGGTTACAATGTGCGGATGCGCTTGATTATTATCGCGATCCTGGCATTTACCGGGCTGTTGCAACCGGTATTCTCCCGAACCCTGTTGCTGGAACGTTCCTCTGCCGGTTGGCGGTATGATGATGACGGCAAGGCTGAAGAGGGTTGGCAGAGCGCGGATTTTGATGATCTGCAGTGGAAAAAAGGTGCCGCGCCCCTTGGATATGGTGACCGCGGGATCTCAACCACGGTCGGGTTTGGCGGAGATCCGGGTACAAAACATGCGGCGACATTTTTCCGCCGCCGCTTTGAAGTTCCTGCGGGGTCGACGTTTGCCAGGGTGAACCTCTCGGTTCGCTGTGATGACGGGGCGGCATTGACGTTGAACGGTAAACCACTGGCCCGCTTGAATCTGGGCCGTGGCAAGGTCACGGCGCAGACTTATGCTAATGAGGCCCTCTCGGGTGACGAGGAACAGGAGTTTCATCGCTTGCAGGTGCCGGTTGGCCTATTGCGTGAGGGCACCAACTTGCTTGCTGTCAGTGTCCATCAGGTGGGTCCCTCCAGCAGTGACCTGGTGCTTGACCTGGAGATTGTCGGCCTTGCCGAGGAGGACCTGCCGAAAAAGGCGGTGGTGCGCCCGGCGGCAAGACCGGTCATTAATGCTTATCACAAGGGACATTTCGTCTCACCAGGGACGCGTATTCCCGACGGTTATGCGGATGGGGGCACCTACATGAAGATTAAAGAGAATGGAACGGTGGTGGCCACGAGGGAGGTGATAATGGTTGACCGCGAACGTGACGGAAAATTGGTGCGCCATATTGAGTTTGCACGTTCAAAGAGGGAATTGCCGGAGGTTGAGCGGGCGCAGGTCCTCGCCAGGTATATTGATGAAATCACCTCGCCGGGTGGTGACCGGGATTTAGCCGAGGCGGCAACGCGCAAATTGATGGATTATCGCAACAGCGAGATATTACTCGGTGAGATTCCAGAATACTGCGGCGGAGGTGTTTGCCGCCATCGTTCATTATTGTTCAAGATTATGGGCGATGAGGCAGGGCTCAGGGTTGGCCTGAGGCGTGGCCACATGAAATCCCGTGGCAGGCTTCTTGGCCGTCACGCGTGGAATGAAATTACCCTCGAGAATGGCGGCAAGAGGATTGTTGATGTGATGAACCCGGAGAAAAATTTCAAGATGCCGGAGGCGAAGAAGGTATCCTATAGATATGCAGGAATGAAGGGTGAGGACCTTTACAGGAAAAAAAGCCCTGCAGACAGCCGATTAGTGCCTCTTGAGGAAAAGGGCAGAGAGTTCTAGGATTGCCCGGTGTTGCAGGTTAAAGAGTTGAGTTTTCTGGATTGGGGGCCCCTGAGCTTCTCTGTTGATTGCGGGGAATGCCTCGGGATCAGTGGAGAATCCGGCTCGGGGAAATCCCTGTTATTGCGTGCTATTGCCGATCTGGATGTTCATGGGGGAACGGTGTTGCTCGATGGCGAGAACTGTAACGATCATCCCGGGGCGACGTGGCGAGGCAGGGTGGCAATGCTGGCGTCCGAATCTCGCTGGTGGTTTGATTCAGTACGCCCGCATTTTCCTGAAGGGGTTGATGAGTCGGTGTTTGGTAAGCTTGGTTTTCCCGGTGTTGAGGTGATGGATTGGGAGGTGCCGCGGCTATCTGCGGGAGAGAAACAGCGGTTGGCGTTGGCGAGGTTGCTTGCGCTCTCGCCTCGTGCGCTCTTGCTCGATGAGCCGACGGCCAATCTGGATGCCCGTTCAGCCGGTTTGGTTGAGGAGGTTGTCGCCATCTATCGGGAAAAGCGGAAGGTGCCGGTTCTCTGGGTGGGGCATAACGAGGAGCAGTTGGAGCGGGTGGCAAACGGTTTGCTGCGGATGCAGGACAAACAACTCGCTAAAGCCTGATGACTACCATGGAACTTGAGTCATGGGAACTTGCCCTTGCGGGAGTTCTTGTGGTTGGCCTGGCCGCCTGCACGCTGTCAGCGAAACTGGGTGTTACAAGGTCTCTTTTAATCGCAGCAGTGCGGATGGTGGTGCAGTTGTCCCTGATCGGGTTGGTTCTCAAAAAGCTCTTTGAAGCTGACAACCCCTGGGGAGTTGGCGTGATTGCCCTGGTGATGCTGCTTGTTGCCGGGCGTGAGGTCTCTGCCCGGCAAAAATATCGTTTGCGAGGCATGTGGGGCTATGGGATCGGCACCGGTGCGATGTTTGTTTCATCGTTTGCGGTATCAATTTTCGGCTTGGCGGCAATTGTGCGCGCGGACCCGTGGTGGGATCCACGCTATGCCATACCTGTACTGGGCATGTTGCTGGGTAATACCATGACAGGGGTGGCGTTGAGCATTGACCGGTTAACGGCATCGGTTTGGCAGAGTCGCGAAACAGTTGAGGCGCGCCTTATGCTCGGTGAGACAGGCAGCGAGGCGGTCAGTGACCTTGCCCGTGATGCTTTGCGCTCAGGCCTTATCCCGGTCATTAACTCGATGGCGGTTGCGGGGGTCGTTTCCCTTCCGGGAATGATGACCGGACAGATCCTTGCGGGTAATCCGCCAGGAGAGGCCGTGCGTTACCAGATCCTTATATGGCTACTGATTGCCGCGGGGTGCGGGTTCGGGATGCTTATCGCAGTGCGCATGACCGCAGGCCGGCTTTTTGATGAGCGTGATCGGCTGCGATTGGATCGCTTTCGCCGCTAACTGAACATACAAAACTTAAATCTTGAAGTAGAAAGCAGCATAACTGGTGGCTTCCAGTTCTTCTATCTGCATGCGTTTACCCCTGGTATGTTCACCCCAGCTTTCCATGAAGATTACCTCGCCGGTCTTCTCGTTAAAGCCGGTAACTACCGAGGCATGGCCGGGATCAGTCTTTGCCGTTGGCCAGGTGGAGCGATCAGCTGCATTGGCCTCGGGTAATGCCGTGCCATTGGCAGCAGCACTGTGTAACCGGTTGCGCTCGGAACTGTAGCGGCGCCAGACGATAACAGGGAATCCCTTCACCAGATATCTTTTGGCGCGATTAAAGTCAAAGCTGCCACTACGCTGGACGCTGGCATCGGCTTCTTCCGCCGCAGCCCGGTAGAGGTCCAGAATTTTAGACCCCTTGGCACTGCCGGTGTTACGGAACCTGGCACCGGAGGCCAGGGCATCAGTGCTCATGCGCAAGCCCAGATAGTGGGTAGCCATCCCGAGAGTGCTGACTGCACAATAGGGGCGCAGGCCCTGGCGGAACATCGGGATTCCCCCGATGGTGATATCGCCGCCGGTATTGTGTGTAACGTTGGCAAGCAATTGCTGGCGGCGTTTTCTCTTGTCCAGTGTGGCGACATCATCATCAAGGTAGTCGCCGGTAATGTCTTTGGTGCGGAGAATGATCAGACTGACTGAATGGTTCTCAATTGCTGAAAAACGCAGCGTTAAATGCCCCAGCTGATAATCCTGATAAGTGTTTCTGAGTAAAGCGGTGCGTCCGATGACGGCATCGTCGGGGCCATCATCAGTGCGGTCGCCAAGCGTTTCGCCAAGCACTTCCTCAAGATGGGAATAGCGTTTCTTGAAGTTACGCTGGAGGGTTTTGATATTATCTTTATCGCGACCGGGCTGGTATCCGAAAAAAATCCCGGCATCAAGGTAAAGAGCGGCTATTGATTGCAGCCTGCCCTTTTCAGTATTGGCAAAAACTGCTGAAGGCCGCTCCCCGAAGATTATGGGATTCACGGTAAGGAGTTTTACTTCATTGCCGTCCAGGGAAGGGATTGTCTTCCAGACTCGTGGCAGCTTTCCCCCTTGCCAGATTTCGGCATCGAGTAAGTTTTCGGTTAAATCCTCGTTAATGTCCTTGGGCTGGAAAGTGGCCCCGAAAATATTTCCGCCGAAGTTCTGCGGGATGGCGAAGGCGCCCGCGACAGTGAGCAGGAATACCGGGGCTGCGCTCAATAAATTTTTCATCTCCAATGATCTTACTATGAATGACATCCTGTGACAAGGGGCTCAAGAAACTGAAATTGCAGGCTTGGGAACAGGATGAACTAATTGACCCGGGAAGGATTGGATTTTTGGTCGGTTCATATACGGGAATTGTGCATAAAACACGGATTTTCCGGCGGAGTGGCATTTAACCCTCCGAATGTTCACCGGGACTTGGCCGGGGAGGGTATTTTCCAGCCTGATTTTTTCAGGCGACGCTCGAAGGAGAAAGGTTCCTTTGCTTTCGGATCAATAATGATTTGTACCGGGGGAAACGCTGCGTTCACCCGGTCGAGTTGAACCCGCGTGATGTTGAGGGCGTTTTTCCAGGGCTTGTCGACTGTCCATTTGTGTCCGTCAGCGTGCAGGAAGAGGATCGGCTTGCCGAATGCCGCACCAATTTCACCAAAGCGAATACAGAATGGGGCGAAGCCCGGCTTGGCGGCGGCTTTGCCCTTACTCTGGCCGATCGGGTTTGCCT
>CAWVVE010000054.1:0-8632 GCA_963933075.1 uncultured Verrucomicrobiaceae bacterium
TGAAAAACTGGCTTGAATACTATGATCAATCACAGTTGTGGTGCGGTTTCCTTGAACAGGCGGCAACCGACCCGGCAGCCCTGCTTGGTGAGCTCTTCAGTTTCCTGGGCGTGAACCCCGGGGAGGGAATTAACCCTGCACTGGCCGCTCAACCTGAAAACACCCGCCCTCACTCACCGATTCCCGAACAACTGCGCACCTACCTCAGCGAACAGCTCTACCGGCAGAACGCCGGCCTGGAATCACTGCTCGGGCGACCTTTGCCATGGGCTTGAACCCTTATCGGCGCCACGTCACTTAAGACATCAGCGGAAGAATTTCAGGGACATCGAGCGGACTTGATCGATATCCTCACCTTCCTTGGCGGCAACATCCTCAAGGACCTTTTCCCGGTCGCCTTTAAAGAAAAAAAGCGGCGCGAATGGCGCGGCATTGCCCACCTTCTGCCATTGCTCATCCCCGGCGCGACGAAACACAGTCGTTGCCGGCACATTGGGCGTCAGTGATCCATAAATGATACCTGCCTGCTCCGCTGCTGGCAGGAGCACTGGTTGCCTGTCGATGTCCATGTAGCCTGCCAGGCTAAAACCGGCTTTCATTGCCTCCTCGATCAGGCTGCGATTGATCTTCGATTCCCTCGCATAGCTGTAGGTGCTCCGCTTGGCATAAAAGTCCACCATAGCCTTTTCCTGCTCGGGATACTTGTCCTTCCACAGCCAGTCATTCCTGCCAAGCAGCGCGGGAACAATGGATTTCATCTCCTGGAAGTCACTCACCACACTGGGCGCAAACAAGGTGCCCCATTCATGAGCGCGCCGCATGATCACCTTACTCAACTCGACCTGAAGGTAGGCCTTGAACAGCGGATGCACATCAGCGGCTGATATAATGTCATCAAAGACTGCCAATACCCCCGCACGGTAATACTGCTGGCTTTGGCTCATCAGCGTCTGGTTGGGCCTTATCTTCCGGAAAAGGTTGGTCTCAACACTGATTTCCTCACTGGCCAGGTCCGTGCCGACCCAGTTGATGGTTGCCGCGGGCACACTCTTGAATTCATACTTCATGATGCCGAAGCGCCCCTCCTGGAAAAAGTCACCCACCCTCTCCACGATCTCAACAGGACCAACCCTGCGATTGCGCAACTCAACCGGTCCGGCACAATAACGCACGAAAGTCCTGCCACTGGGAACTTCCCTGAAAGCACAACGGTAGAGCTCTTCAAGCTTCTCATCTTTACTCAACTGCTCAAGGACCACCCGCTCGGACTCCTCAATCACCTTGGGATAGAGGTCAACCTTGTTGCGGTTGGCCTGGAAAAACGCCCATGCTCTGGGATCACCCGGGGCAATGATCTCTCCCGTCACCTGGGTGATCGTCTTCTCAAAGCCGAGAATCTCGATCGACGCAGCACGCTCCGGGGTATTCTCGAAGGGGCCTTCCTGAAAACGTTTCATTGCCAGGTTATAATCGGCCAGGCTGGTAGCCTTATTGGCCGCCTCGAGGGCCCCGCGAAACAGGCCCATGCGCTTGGAAAGATCCGTTAATTGGGGACCAAGGTCACTGACCTGCTTTTTCGCCCCTTCAAGTGGCCTTGACGGAGGAATGATGGTCTGCATGGCATCGCTTATCTCCACGACAAGGGCAGTAACCTGTTCATAAAGGGCATCATCACGTGCTGCAACCTGCAGCGCAGGTGCTGACTGCAGGATATCGGCCATCTCGCTGATGGCCTTGTTACGTCGATCATTCTGCCCGTTGACGTAAGCATCCACATGAGCAAGCCAGCGCTTCTTAAAAGGTGCCATTTGCCGGGTAAGCAACTCTCCCAGGTCGGTAACCGCATCCACGATCCTGTTTTCAATGGCCTCAACCTCGGCGTAGTAGTCCTCGATGGGACGGGCAAATCCCTTCGCTGTCTCCTTGTCGATTGTCTCGATGGTTTCATTCACGGCCTCCATATGCCCTTCCTCCCGCTCAAGCCAGGACCGCGCACTCTTCAGTCTGCTGGCGAAGGGCTTATGGGCAAGCAGGACGATCGGCTTGCGATATGTGCCCGTGCTGTCGACAAGATTTCTCAACGGCAGCGCCAGTCCCTTGGCCTTGTCAGCGGCAAACCTCTCGATCATCCATACGCTGCGCCACTGGGCATAAAAATAGTAACTCACGGCAAGGCCAATCAGGCAAAGCATGGTGGCAACGGCGCGTATTTTCCGCATTCTCTTCTTCTTGAGGGTGGCAACGATGACATCCAGCTTCTGCCTTGCTGCACTCACCCTGCCGGCAAACTCATTGCCAATGCCGCCGCCGATCTTCTCAATCTCCCGCCAGCAGTTACTCAACTTCCTGCGCTCCTCACTGGATGAACCCACCGAGCCCTGGGAAATAGCCGACCAGTTGCCCTCTATCCTGGTAAGTTCCTTCATGCAGCGCTCCACAGCCTTCTTCGAATGACCCTCTCTCTCAAGCCTGTCCTCTTCCTCGGGAATCCATGCCTCCGCCTCATCGAGCTTTGCCTTCTTTTCCCCATCAAGGTCAAACTTGTGGATCTTGATGAGAGTGCGCGCCTCGGCAACACTCTCCCTGACAGCTTCCAACTCACGGGATTCGCACTCACCGGGAAGCCGCGTGATTAATTCGTTGAGCTTCTTCTCGTCATCTCCGCGCTTGAGCGCATTGCGCCACTTGATCGCCGTTTCCCATGCCCTGCCCTTCTTGAGCTTGTCAAAGGGCAGACGGTCCAGCCCGTCAGCAAGTTCCAGCGCCTTGTCCTGCTCACCGGCATCAACCAGTTTCTCCAGTTCAGTCTTCTGTTCCCGGAAATAACGCCGCAGGATACGGTTAGCCTCATCCCGCGCGGAACGATCGGAGGGATCCAACTTGAGAATCCGGTGCGCCACCGAAATCATCACCGGCTGGTTCTTGCGGATAACCGCGTCGCGGTATTTTTTCCACAGGAACTTGGATGTCCCGTCCCATTGCTTGTAGAGGCCTATGACCCAGCCTGCCCCGGCCCTGTCGACTTCGGCTGCCACCGGCAATGAATGCTTCCTGCAATAATCCTCCCAAGCCTGCCTCTGGCGAAACTTTGCCAGTGTCTCCAGCACCTCCATCAAGGGCGGCTCCTCCTCGGCCATCTCAATCGCCTTCTCCACTTCACCCTCATCCTTGAGGTCCCGGCACCCGTCGAGCCGCTCGGAGACATCGCTGCAAAGGTCGGCAAACTCCCGTGCGGTATCCTCCACAGGGCTTTCATCCTCCTTGCCGGAAAGGATTCTCCAGATAACACCTAGAATGGACTGGGTCACCGTCTTCATCTTGAGCGTTTCCCCTCCTTGTTCCAAATCACAAACGGCATCTGCTTATCGCCGCCAAAAACAAGCACTATCTCATAAATTCCCGTAGGCATTCCGCTCCCATCCAGAAAATCAAACCTCTTTGAGGATTTCTCAGCCAGCACTTTGCGCTTCATTAAATCAGTCAGGCGACGCTTCTTCAAGCTGTATTCCTTTTCCGTCATCTTCGGCACTTGGGGTTTCGCTGTCACAAAGTGCCACAAGCGCTCACCCTTTTCACCACAGAAAAAATCCTCCCAGCGTTTGGAGAATTCCTCAATCTCCTCACGCGCATCCCTGTCCCTGATACGATAGACCCGGTCACCATCATCGTCCCTGTAAGATGATCCGGCAAGATCCCGGCAGGATTCAGCAAACGCATCCATTCCCCGTTTGAAATTTGCAACAGTCGTCGCAAAACTCAGTTCACTGAATTTCTTGGCAGATAGGGAAAATGTAACTTTCCTGACATCAGAATCAGCCACGTCCTGATCTTCCAGCGCATCAGGAAAACCATTAACCATGTCCTCTGCAAACTCCAGGATTTGCTCACGCACGTCATCCTCCTTGGAAAAATTCCCCGGGTCACAAATCTGCGGGTAATCCTTTTCCTTGAACCTTGTTATATAATCCCTGCCCATCTGGCCGAGGTCCTTTTTCAGGCCCTCTCGATAATTAAACCACCTGCGGTAACTCTCATAATTGCCGACAGCCTCCTTGGCTTCATTAATTCTCCTCTCAAGGCCCGCGACATCCTCCCTGTTCTGGTTCCCATTGGCACCAAAGTTAATCTGGAGTTGCCTGTGATTATCCTTCATGGGCACCTTGAGGTGATCACTTTCAAAGAATAATTTTTCTCCTGCTGAAGAGCGCCCGGATACGTAACGCATGAAAATTTCCGTTGGTTCGGCTTTAGCTCCAAAGGCATCTCCCGCCTTGAAGGAAGCAAGGTATCTTCCGAATCCGTCGGTCACGCTGACGACCTTTCCACTCATGGTGAACGGCTTGACCTTGGTGACCTTGAAGGGCACTCCGTTCCAGAGTAACACCTGAAACCTGTTACCCTGCCCCTCAAAGGCAAAGAGATTACTCAATGCCGCATCCCAGGCATTCTTCGAGTCGTTTCCGGCACCGTCCCTTTTCAACAACGCCGTCTTGGCTCCCTTGAACATCACCTTGATATTCAAATCGCCGTCAATCGGGAAATACCCGCCGGATGATTCCTCTTCAGCGCTTTCTGGAAACTTGTAACTGTATTGATCTCCGGCTGAGGGATCCAACAACAGCAGCGTGCCGGGACCCAGGCCGTAATGACGCAAGTTAACCTTTCTCTCGCCCACCTTTCCATTCTGCAAACTCGCCCATGACTCGTTGAATTGGACCTTGTCCAGTCCAACGGATTGGTCATTGAGGAACAGGTAAACCGAATTGGGCAACACCTCCTCCTGTTCTGCCACTACATTGGCTGGAGGATCCTTCGTTTTGTTTGCTGGATTCGTCTCCTCACCCGGCAATTCGGGCTTTGTTTCAGGAACATCCCCGGGAGATGTTTCCTTGCCGGAAGAGGCCAACCCAGAATTCCCGGAATTGACGCCGCCCGCATTGCTCTTTGTCTTCTTTATCCTCTCGAAACTTGCAGCAAGGTCTTCAATATCCTCATTGGAGAGGTCGTATTTCTTCTCAAATTGCACCAGTTTCTCAAGCCTTCCTGAAACCTCTTCCCGAAGTTTTTGCACGTTTTCACCTTTTTCCGTGGCATATCTCTCATTAACCTCCTCAGCCTGCACGATCATCGCCTTGATTACCTCCCTGCGCAGTTCCTCGATCAACTCCGTGTCCATGTTCTCCTTCTCTTTATCAATGACATCCATGGCACCCTGCCAATAAGAATTGGCGATATTCCCCTTTACATCACTCTGGAAATCCTGCCGGGGATGAATACTGAAAAGGTAATAGCAGAGGATCCCGAGAACCAGTGTAGCAGCAGCAACACCGCCAAGCACAATGCGCAGGTTTTCCGGACGCTTCAAAAAATTGAGCGGTCCCTCCCCTGATGACTGCATGGCAACCGATGACACCGGAAGCGGGCTTGAGCCTCGCAACTTCACAGAACCCCCGGTCTTCACCTCTCCCTTTGCATCAACTGGGGTAAACGTTACCCGGCGCGATTGGCCTGCCTGCTGCATTCCCTGTCCACCCAAGCCGGACTGAGGCACAGGTGAAGCCTGTTGCCGCAAGGCGTCAGGCTGGGGCGGTTTTACCGGCAGCCTTTGGGTCGGCGGTGGTGGCTCCGCCCGGCCAGTTACCGCAAGTTTTGCCTGCTTTGAGCCTGGAGTCGGCACATCAATGGCTGACAGGTTCAGGACCATGCGATTGCCCGGGCGCTGCAACAGGGCGTGGTCCGCCATGCATCCGGCCCAATCGAAGTCTGCAAGGGTGTCAACCTGTTGCAGGTAGGTAGTAAATGATGCCTTCCACGTGGCCGGGGTGTCATCCGATGAAGTCACCAGTTGCAGGGATTCGGCATACATGGCGAGAAGTTTTTTGGCTTCATCCTCATCGCTGGAGGAGGCTACCACGAATGCGCTGCCCGGCTTACCCTTGTCATCAATGAGCAAGGCGGCATCCCCCGCCGAGCCACGCACCCCCTGCCAGTTCTTTGCCGGTAGTTTGAAAGTCCCGGCAAATTGCCCCAGATCGATAATTTCATGGTCCTCAAGATAACGCGGTTCATCCGCGTAACTCTCCAGCCAATTGAAACCGTGCAGAATCTCCGCCGGCGAGGCTCCGCACTCGGAAATCTCCTCAGGCTCACAGATCAGGTGATGTGCAAGGTGATTGGTTCGCCCGGTATAATCCGAACCCGCGTCCATGTTCCTTGTAAGGACATGATACTCTTTACCTGAACAGGAAATCATGCGGTGTGCATAGATCACCGGCGAAACGCCGGAGGTGGCAAATGTATATCCGCTGATGCGCTCAATGTCGGATACCATCCGGTCGCGGATTTGCCGGTGCCTTGCCGCAACGGTATACCCGCTGCGCCCGGGAATCAGTCCCCGGCTAACACTGGTATAGATGAGCTGGTATGCCATGGCCTTTCTTGCAACGAGCCGCCGTAACCCCGTCAGCGGAAGGAGGGAACAAGCTCCGGCTGGATCCTGGACAACGCCCAGAGGGTGGGAACCTCGACAAACATCGGGTTGATCTTGGTCGGATCCGGGCCAATGCGTGTGACTCCCTTGTCATCCTCAAAGGTGACCGGGGTATGCCCGAAGGCACTGGAGGCAAAATAAATAACGTCCGAGGAAATGGTCTCCGCGTTGGCAACGATGTAGGGACAATATTCCTCCATTAATTCACGTATAAGGGCAGAATTATCCTCAATGGCACCAAGGTCAATACGCCCGTCGGCAATCGGGTCGCGCAATTTATCGACCCCGATTTTGTCGATCCAGACATCACATTTACCAACAATAACCGCAAATGGCGTATCAACGCGTTCCCTCCTGCTGTATCCCAGGAGCTTCTTTATGCGCACCTCCGTCTCGGCAAGGATGACATCCTGCTGATCGGAGACACGAGAGGCAAGCTGCGGGTCATCCGCACCGGTAATGCAGGCTCTGAAGTCGGGATTGATTGTCGGGTCAAAAAGAAAAAAGATCGCATCGGACGCCGCGATGTGCTGTGCCCCCGGGGAATTGGCCGAGTCCTGCCCGGGTTGGAAATGCTCCCCGGCATTGTCATAAAACACGATGGAACATGCCCCCTCGTCAGTGTCCGCCCCGGAAAGGGAAAAGACAAAGGGCTTGGGCAGGGTAACCATCCTGTCATACCTCGGCAGGCGCTCATACATCTCCCCCTCAAGCTGGGTCTTGGTGAGGAATGCCTGAGCGGGAGATTGCGCGCTGAAGAGGTGGCTCTTCATCTCGTTAAGCGGCGCGTTGCCGGTCGGGTCGGCATCGCGAAAGACAATCCCGAACTTCTTGAAGAGTGTGGTCTGCAGTAGCTTGACCAGCACGGTCAGGTAATAGGACTTGCCGGACTGCGGCGCTCCGACAATGGAAAAGATACGGTGCGGGTCATCAAAAAAACCGGGAGGCAGTGTGCGGCGGCAGTGCGGGCAGGCAATCTCGGTGCAGGGTACCCCCTGCTCATCAAGGGCCTGACCCCGGTCATTGAAGCGGGTGGCCTCAAAGCGCCGCATGTGCTCCTCGCCCAGGAGAGGGTCCCCAAAGAGAGACTCGTGAACGGGCACATGCATCACGTCCCCGCTGTCAAATCGCAACCAACAGGTCGGGCAGCCAAAGTCGCCGATCTCGCTGTCAACAAACCGCGTTACCTCAGGCGGGCGCGCGGCACTCTCATCAACACGTGTGGCCACCGGAGCATCTTCACCATCCTCAACCGCAGCCATCGGCGCGGCCACATATGCCGCGTCCTCCCGGATCATTAATTGCCGCAGGTAAAAGCCCACCTGGCTTGCACCCTTGAATACCGGCGTCGAGTCCGGGTCCAGTGCCATGCTGTCACGGGCGGCGAAAACCTCCTGCAGCTCCAGCGGGCGTGAGGCGCTTGCCACATTGGACTTGTTGATGATCCAGCCCTGATTCCTGATCTCCATTCCCCAACGCTGCAGCACCGCGGCCTTGGTGGCCTTTGCGGCACCGATGATCAGGAAGCTCCTGCCAATCTGCAGCGAATACTCCTGGGGGCGCTTGAGCGGAGAGAGATTGGCCGATGTGCCATTGATCACCATTTCCCCGTTCGGGTGGTCAGGTTGCACTGCCCTGATCTGAATACCCTTCTTTGTCTTCTCAATCAGGCAGTGCTGGTCAAGGACCTGGTCATCATCCACCCTGAGGTGACACTCGGGCCCCGAGCCGATGATAAAGGGCGAGTTCGCCGCCTGCGCGAAGGTGCCACCTATACAGTCAATGACAGCGATATCCGTCTTGTGTGCAAATGCCATAGTAAGTTTATCAGGGAAATTAAGCGCACATTCTAGCGTACTGTAAGGAATTAGGGAAACCCGCAGTCAGTCGATTTATAAAGGAGAAAAAAGTCAACGATTGTTAATGAATATCGGCAAGGTCGCGCGTTTCCTGCCCCGCCTTACTACCCAGGCCCCATGATTAGTCGCCTGTGGAGTAGCGAAAGACCTCCTGCCCCGCCTTACTGACCGTCACCACGATCTTCTCCACGGCATCACGCTGGTAGTCGACCTTGGGACCTGAAATTCTCGGTGAACTCACCGACCTTGGGGAGAGACATCACCCACCGCCAGCGCCGCTACC
>CAWVVE010000055.1:0-8615 GCA_963933075.1 uncultured Verrucomicrobiaceae bacterium
GCATCGTGGTCCTTACGTGCCCCGGGAATATCCTTGAACAGGTCGGCGGCAAGCAGGACTTGATCCTTAATGAAGGCTTGGCCGAGCCGAATTTCAGGCACTTCCGTATTGGCAGCAGGTGCATCGCCGCCGATGCCGTTAATTACCTGGTCCATTGGCCCTACCTTGCAACCCTTGGCCTTTGCCGATTCAATATGGAGAATGGTGGAGTGGGCTCCCGTGTCGATCATGAATTGAGACTTATTGCCGTTGAGCTCGCCATCGACAAATATATGGTTGCCCTTGATCGTGAACTTGAAGCTCTCATACCCGCGAATCTCAAGGAGTTCACGAAGGGTAAGGGTCTTGCATTGGCTGAGAAAAAGCTCCTTTTCCTTGTCCCATTTTTTGACGTATTCCTGATCAGTTTCACTAAGCTTGTCATAGGAGAGAGTTGCCGTTTTACCGCTGGGCAACTTGAGGGTAAGGGTGTCGTCGGTCTTGTCGATCAACAGTGCCTTGATGACCTTGCCGCTGGCGCTGGTAAATTCGCGGTATTCAGGCTTATTACTGTTGCGTGGTATCAGTTGGCCGAAAGCGGACCCGGTGATGCAGGTCAGAATAGCGAGAATGCTAAGCAGTGTAATGGGTCTGGTTCTCATGGTTGTGGACATTAGGAGATAATTGCTCTCAGGTCAGGCAAAAATAGTTCAATATATTCAAGTAATAGGCGTTGCCAAAGGGCGTGCTTGTTTAAAAACCCCGACAGGACCGGGTTTGCTATCGACCTCTTGGCTGATCAAAGGTTATCCTGCGGGGGTGTGTGTTGCTCCGCAAGATCGATTTCCCCGGCATTTAATTGCCCTGGTTCTGCTGATATCCACGACGCAATCAAGGGCGCAGGATGTTAACGGAGCCCTAGTTGCCGGGGAGAGGACAATGAGCGAGTTGCTTACGGAGGGACAAGGCGCCTTTGATGCGCAGGATTACGGCAGGGCGGACATGCTTTTTTCCGAGTTTTCGACGACCTATCATGATGAACCGCAGGCTGCTCAGTTCATTACCCGTATCAAGCCGCTAAGGGCAATCTCCAAGCTGCGGCTGAAAAATTTCAATACGGCATTACCCCTTGTCGAGGAGGTTCTCGGCAGCAAGGAGACTTTACCAGGGGTCAGGGATGAGCTGGCATTCTGGCATGGGCTTTGCCTGATGCAGGTCAAGGAATATCAATTTGCACAGGTTGCTTTTGGTGAATTTTATCGTGACCGAAAACTTCGCCCGGATCAGCGCACCAGATGTCATGAGGCACTGCTTCTCTTTGGGGTGTGCAGTGCCCTTATGAATGAACACGCTGATGCTGCTGATTTTTTCAGTTGGCAGATGCCGCGCTTACGGCGTGAATCGAAGGAGGTTGCGGCAAGGGCAACGGTTTTATTGCTGTATTCGCTGTTGGAGAGTGAGAAACTTGATCAGGCGCTCGAGTTTGTGCTTGATCAGTTCAGGGATGTTGCGGCGGTAACGCAGGTCATTTCTTTCCAGAGCCTAACCCTTGAACTGGGCTCGCGGTTCCTCTCTGCAGGAAAGTTTTATAATGCGATCATGTGCCTGCAGCGTGTCTGGCCGCGTGAGCGCCTAATCGAGAATCAGCAGGCACTGCTTGAGGAGCTTGAGCGTAAGCTGGAGATTCTCCGGGCAAGAGGACATGAGGAGTTAATTTTTCAGTATGATGGGATGCGGCGGCGGGTGGCTGCTGAATTGGCAAGTTTCCGCGAGATAAAGGACTTTGATGCTGCCTTACGGCTTCGTTTGGCAGATGCATTCCGACAATTGGGCAGATATCGCGAAGCGGCATTGGTCTTGGAGGAGATGATGGACGGACTTATTCCTGGAGAGGTAGCTGCAGGAGCGACCCTGACATTGATCCAGTGCTGGATGGAAATTGCCCGCTGGTCAAAAGGCGTGGCCGCTGCAGATGCGTTTGTCGAGAGGTTTGCTAATTTTCCTGCAAAGCTTCCTGAGGTTTTGATGTTGCGTAACCGATCCCTCCACAACTGGGGAAAGCATGAGCAAGCGCTGGAGGGTTTTCGCGGCCTTTACCGTCGATTTCCTCAATCGGGAGTTTCCGGGCAGGCACTGTTCATGCAGGGGATCGTATTGCTGAGGCTGGATCGAAATGAGGAGGCGATAGCTCTTTTCGAGGATATGCGCCGGGAGTTGCCCAGCCATCCCCTGGTCGAAGATGCCTTTTACTGGCAGGGTATGGGATACTCATTTGACGGGCAGTATGCACTGACGAGGAGTCACCTGGAAGAGTATCTCAATGAATTTCCGCAGGGGCGTTACCGGCCTGATGCGGTTTTCCGTCGTGCTTTCACGTCCTTTGCGATGGCTGATTACCCGGCTGCCAACTCTGAGTTGCGTGAGTATTTGGAACTTTATGATGGGGACGGCTATAATGATGAAGCGCGACTGTTGCTGGGTGACAGTTTACTTGCCGTCGGGGAGATTGATGCCGGGCTTGGCAGCTACAAAAGAATAAACTCTTCTTCCAGACGTCTGTTTGAGGAGAGTCGCTTTAGTATCGGTAAAGTGATGAGGCTCCAGGGCAGGTTCAGTGATATGCGAAAACACTTTGCCGGGTTTATTGATTCGAGTCCTGAGAGCACCAGGATGGCTGAGGCTGTTTACTGGATAGGCTGGGCACACAAGGCCGAGGGTAATGAGGAGGCTGCACGTTTGGTGTATCGGGATATTCTCCGCATGCACGGTGACCGGCCTGAGCTCTTTGGTATTGCTGATGTATTGGAAGGTTTGCGTAAGCTTTACTCTCCGGGAAAGATGCAAGGGTATGTTTTTGAGATGGGACGACTGGTATCGGAGGCAAAATCAAAGGAGAAGAAAACCCTGGAATTACATGCAAGATGGGCTGCGGCGCGCGCCGAACCCATCGGCTCGGCGAGTTATCGGCTCTCATTTGCGATGGCGGCAAGGCTGTGTGACCCGAAAATTCACAATCCGCGCGTTCTGGCTGATTGCGCGGATTACCTCCTGGATAAAGGAGACTTGGACAATGCGGATGAACTTTATGCCGGTATGAGGAAATGGAACCCGCGCAGTCTCGATCTTGATCGGGTGTATCTCGGTCGTGCCCGCATTGCTTTGAGCAGGGACGATCAGCAGCAGGCATTGCAGTTTCTTTACAGGGTTAAGGAGGAAACTCCATATTCAGGAAAATGTGCGGAGGCCGATTTGCTCATTGCCGGGATTCTTTCCGCGCGCGGGAATCATGATGCGGCGCTTGATGTGCTTACTGGGCTTCTTGCCGACAAGGCCATTTCAAGCTCGTCTAAAGCTGAGGCTCTTTTCCGTTCAGCAGAAATACTCAGTGCCAAGGGGGATAAGTTGAAGGCGACTGCCTATTTTGAGCGTGTATATGTGGCCTACGGGAAGTTTCGCGGCATGGTTGCCCAGTCATACCTGAGGCGAGGTGAGTTGCTTGAGGAACTTGGCCGGTCCCGTGAAGCGATTGAGGTATACCGTGCGCTACTGCAACGCGAAGACCTTGGCGGCATGCCGGAGCATGGCCAGGCGCGCAGGCACTTGGCAGAGTTGGAGGAGGATACAGATGCGTAGCATAAGGCTAATGGTTTTAATGCTGACCATTGGGAATACCTCCGCAGAGGATATAGTGCATGTTAAGAGTGGCGGGGCATTGCATGGTAAGATACTTGAACTTAATGAAGTTCGGCTGCGGATTCGTGTTCCCTTGGCCGGTGGAGCCGGTAGCAGCACCAGGACAATCCCCATGAAACTGGTTCGCATGATTGACTTTGATCCGGTTGAAGGGGAGTTGGCGCTGCTTGCCGAAGGGGAAAAGGCCCCGAGAAAGGAGTTGTCCAAGTTGTGGGATCTTGAACGGGTTTATCTCGGACTTCCGAATTCAAATGCCGGGGAAATAGGAATCCAGCTGGCGGAAATATTCCTGGCAACTGCTGACCGGGATAAGCACGTGAAGGCCCGCACTCTGTATGCGCTCATCGAGCAGGAAGACTGGAATATGAAAAGGAGGGCATTGGCCAAAAGGGGAAGGCTTAAAGCTTTAGTCAGGCTTGGGGCAGCGGAAGAGGTAATCGCCGAGGCGAAAAGGATTGCCGCAGATGATGATGATCCCGGGTTATTGCTTGATGCCAAGCATGTCATTACCCTGAATGATTTTGAACGTTTTTCCAAACTGGTAGGTGATAATCCTAGGTGGATTGAAGATGAGGGGATTCGTGAGAAGGTTGAAGAGGATTATAACACACTGATAGATCGCTTTCTTGAACCATTTCTTTTTTATGGCACGGAGTCAGTTGCTGCGGCACGGGGATTGTGGCATGCCGCAAAGACGTACGAATTGATCGGTAAGGGGGCGCGGGCCCTTGAATGCCTGAACGATCTGGAAAAACTTTATCCGCACATGGGCAGTGAATATCCGCTTGCGGAACTACGAGGAGAATTATCGACTGAAAAATAACTACGATACCAATGAAAAAACGTGAATTGTTCACCATGATGAGGCCCATTCTCTACATCTTGATTGTTTTCCTGTTGTCCCAGTGGTGGCTAACGGATCTTGTGGTGGCAGAGGTTTCCGATGATCCCGGCGCAACTGCCTCAGTAGGGAGTGATGAGATTACCGTCCTGTCAGTTTATAAGTCGGGAGGATGGGTGATGCACGTCCTGCTATTGTGTTCGGTGGCAACAATTGCAGCGATTGTCTATTGCTTCATTCGTTTTTCGGCCAAGAAAATGTGCCCGGAAGGTATCAGCGATACAATGATCAGGCTTATGCAGTCCAGGGATGTGAGTGGGGCTTATGCGTTGTGCAATGAGAATACCAACAGCTTCACCAATGTACTTTCCGCCGCGCTTCTGAAGGTGAACTTTGACCGGGACAGGGCGAATAAAGAATCCATGGACCAGGCAGCTGGTGAGGAGCTTGATTATGAGGAAACTGCACAAATGCAATGGGTTAATTACCTGAATGTCTTCGCGACTATTGCCCCAATGATCGGCCTGTTTGGCACAGTGCTGGGAATGATGCAGAGTTTCGGAGACCTCAGTGCCGGTAAATCTGAACCCGCGGACCTGGCAGGCGGCATTAATGCAGCCATGGGCACGACGGCAGGAGGTCTCTTTGTGGGGATCCCGGCGATGTTTTTCTATTTTTTCTTCCGCAACCGGTTGACGGGGATCATGTCCCTTATACAGAAACGCACCAGCTTTGCGCTAGATATCCTCTCTGGTGAGGTCAGGATTTCCGATGAGGGAACCCCGGAGGGATAAGCGACGGGGAGCAGGAAGGTTTTGCCATCTGGATCATGAAGAAGACGAAGAGACAATGTAAGAGCAAGGATGAGGCGGTGAGTTTCCAGATCACCCCGATGATTGACATGACCTTCCTCTTGCTGATTTTTTTCATGGTTACCTCCAAGCTTTCGAAGGAGCAGGTGAAGATGGATATCAGCCTGCCCACTGCCAGTGCTGCCAAGATTCCTGATGACCTGAGTAATCGCGATGTTATCAATGTGGACAGAGAAGGGACTTTTTATATTGCCAATGTTGTGGCGACGAGGGAGCAATTAAGGCGTCACTTGCAGGATCGCTTCAAGGTTGCCCCGCCCTTGAAGGTTTATTACCGGGCGGATAAAGACACCCCTTATGAGGTAACTGAAAGGTTCATGAAATTGGCGGCAGAGGCCGGCGCACATCAGGTGTTGTTCGGCACATACAGGAAATAAACGGGAATGCGGCGCGCCAAGAGACATGATGAAACGGTAGGCATGCCGATGGGACCAATGATTGACATGGTCTTTTTGCTTCTCGTTTTTTTTATGGTTACGGCTAAGCCGATCAAGCAGGAGAGTGATCTGGGGTTCGGCCTCCCCGGGGCAGTTGCACAGGAGGATCCTGTCGATATTCCTGATGAGCAGAGAATCATTATTCGTGGAGATCTTCAGGTTGTGTTGAACGACCTTGAACTTGATGATCCCCGGAGTGCCGAGTTACCCGATTTGTCCGCGACCCTCGAGCGTTTCAGGAAGGCTTCTGAACTAAGTGGCAGTAAGGCGATGCTTACTATTGCCCCGGCTAAGGATGTGCCACATCAAAGAGTGGTTGATGTGTTGAATGCCTGTGGCAGGGCCCGGTTGACCAATGTGACTTTTTCATCATTTCCCGGGGGAGGTGAGGGTTGATGGGAGAGATTGTCATTAGCGTCAGCGAAGGTAAATCGCTGGAAGGTAAGAAGATGTCCGGCAGGAATCGTCGCGGCCTTTTGCTGTCGATTATAATCGGCAGCATAGCCGTTCATGTTGTCGCGCTTGTTATTTTCGGGATATGGGTAATCGCCAGGTATTTCTCAGGTCCTACTGCAGAGTTTGAGATACGCGAGATACTGAAGATTCCTCCGCAGAGCAGGGAGCACAAGATGAACATGGCAAAGCATCATGCGTTGACATCAAAACCGGCATTTTCTGACCGTATCCTTTCGCGGCGCCCGATGGATTTTGCATTACCTGATTTGCCAAGGGTGCCTGTTGATCAAATGTTGCCGATTGATCCGAGTGAACTCATATCTGATCAGGTGAATGCCTTGATTGGAACTGCGGGACTGGGTGGACTTGGCGATGGGGTAGGTGGAGGGAACGGCAGTGGAGATGGGATAAGTTTTTTTGGAATCAAGGACCAGGCAGGATCGGTGGTGATCATGATTGATGTTTCAGCTTCAATGTTCGGACGAACCGGTGACCTTGATTATGGTAGCGGTCGTCTGCTGAGGAAGGGGAAGGAGCAGAGTTTCCAGGCTGTTCGGGATGAGGCATTTAAATTGGTCGATTCGCTTGATATTGACATGCGCTTTGGAATTATCCGTTGGTCTGGAAGCGCCAGATCCTGGCAGGAGAAACTCGTTCCGGCAACTACAGCCAACAAGGCGGCAGCTAGAAGGCATATTCAGGAGGTCGTGGATGCAAACAGTGCACGTCCAACAGGAGGGCGCCCTGGCGGAACCCGTCATGATTATGCCCTGGAGGAACTCTTTAAGCTTCGCCCGGAGGTGGCGTTCATGCTCTCCGATGGTAATGCGACCGCCTCGGACCGGGGCGGTAAGGAGATACCGGAAAAGGAATTACTTGATATCATTGGAAGGTCCGGGAAAAATGCTCCTTATCCCACACGCATCCACACCATTTATTACGTCACTGGCAGTGATAAGAGGCCGGAGGAGAAAATGTTGCGTTCCCTTAGCCGAAGAACCGGGGGAAAATTCGACAAGGTAAAGGCAGGGGGGCGGCGTTAGTTGTTCGGGTGTGAATAAATTTCGGCAATTTCCCTAGGTTGTAACCTCCAGGCATACGGGGAATGGAGCAAGGCCCGGGTTCCGTCATAGAGGTGAATGATCCCCTGTGCGGCAACGAAGGCCCGTGAAATTCGACAAATTTGAAAGGAGTTGCATTTCCCTGACGTTATTAGCGTATAAAAAGAGGAAATGATCAGCAGACCAAGAGTTTATAGGACTTTAGGATTTCTTGCGGTTTCGCCACTTTACGACTTGTTCAAACCTTCTATAGTGACTAGCTCAAACAGCCTTTTGATACGATGAAATCAACTTCAGTCATCCTGGTGTCAGTCTCTATTGGGATGCTTGTGACAGGATGCGAAACTACAAGTTTAGTTAACCGGATTGGTTTTCCGCTGGAAAATTCCCAAGGCGGTGAGCCCTCCCGTTATGGTTACCTCGGGGTTGGGGGAGCTGGGGAGGAGCGTCAGGGGAGCGACCAAGTGTCTCCTGGATCAAACAGATACGGTGCGGGGTCAGGGGGAGAGGCAACAAGTAATCCTGTTCCTGTAGCGGGCGGAAATGATCCAGGAGGTCCAGCGACAAGCGGTGGATCTAATGGTTCAGGCACCTCAGGAGCGGCGAGTGGCAAGAAACCCGATAATCGACCTTATGCCGATCCGGTCCCGGGAAAATATGGAAGGGTATATAGCCCTTTTGCCAAGGGTAAGGAAATCGACGTGGCTGATTTTCCACCCGGCACACTGGTGCGTTGCCCCTATACAAAGCAAATTTTCAGGGTGCCCTGACCGCGGTGTTAACCAAGCAGCAGTTAATGTGGGCATTTAAAAAAGCCGGGGTATGCGGCATTTAGCAGTTTTAGGACCAGGGTTGCTGGGCGGTTCTGTTGCGCTTGCAGCACGTGCTTGTGGTGTGGCCGATAAGGTTGGCCTGTGGGCCCGTCGCAGTGAGATGCTTCCCGAGTTGCGTTCCAGCAATGTTGCCGACATTGTCAGCAATGATATTTGCGATGTAGTCAGCAATGCCGATCTCATCGTCATTGCCACTCCAGTAGGTGCGTTGAAGAGTGTCCTGGATATGGCTTTGCCTTACTTGGCAGAGGATGCGGTCATTACTGATGTGTGCAGTGTTAAGGGCGTGGTTGTCGAGACAGCAGATGTAGCAATTGCCACGGCCGAAAGAAACGACGTTGCATTTGTTGGAGCCCATCCCATGGCGGGTTCGGAACTTACCGGGTTTTCCAATGCGCGTGCCGACCTTTTTTCCGGGGCAGCGTGTGCCATTACTCCCGGGA
>CAWVVE010000056.1:0-8588 GCA_963933075.1 uncultured Verrucomicrobiaceae bacterium
CCCGTCAGCAACCGCAAGGGTCTTGGCATTCTCCTTGGACTGGGACGGCACACCGACCACCCAGGCGTTTTTGCCCTTGCCCTTGGCCTTGGTCATCCAGTTATCAAGGTCCTTACCGTTGAAGGGAGCTGAGCCCTTCTCCCCGGAAAATCCGGTGACGATAAAAGCCAGTAAAGTAATAAGGGATAAATTGAGAATTTTCATTTTTCTTTTTATTAGTGATTTAGCGCGTCACGACAGAACAATCCCGCCAGCAATGCATACAGAAACACAATAATCCCCCCTGCTGTGTGTGAAAGTCAAGAAATGAACAAATCAAAATCCCTTCTTACAGCCAATGCAGTCTGCATTCAGCACATCCAACATGGAAACACAATTTAATGAAAGGCATCGCTAAGGGCGCGTATCCTGTATTATATTTTCAAGGGGAAACTGTCACTGCGCCCATCGACAATATGTCATGATCGACTCGCCTGCTTTTTCAAAAACCTTTCTCCACAAGCCTGAAACCCCGGCTCAACCGGCTCTTGGGACAGCCCCCTCATCGATAAAAAAATGAAACCTCTTATCAGGATTCTCTCACTATTATCCCTCACTATCCCGTTCCCGGTTGATGCAATGGTGGTTATTAACGAGATCCATTACGATCATGAACCCAAGACCCAACGCGGAGAATTCGTCGAGCTTTACAATGCCGGAGCAAGCACGGTAGACCTGTCCGGATGGCACCTGGACGGGGCTGTTGAGTTCGTGTTTCCAGGCGGGACAAAAATCGCGGCGGGCAAATACCTGGTAATCGCCGAGGATCCATCAACCGTGGAGTTACTCTTTGCGCTTAACGACGTATTGGGTCCATACAACGGCAGGCTAAGCAACGATGGAGAACGCCTCGACCTTGAAAATCCAGCCGGCGAATCAGTCGATGCGGTCGATTATGGCATTGGATTCCCGTGGCCGAGTGCTGCGCGCGGAGGCGGCGCCTCAATGGAACTAATCAACCCGGAGCTCGATAACGACCTTGGTGGATCGTGGCGCAGTTCCCAGTCCGGCTTCACCGGGCCGCAGGCCACCTACCTGCCAGCCGGCGAACTCTGGTCATACCGTCCGGGATCCAGTGAAGCCTCTGAACCGACAGATACCTGGCGTATGGCCGGATTCGCTCTTGATGACACGTGGCAGGAGGGCAGGACGGTGATTGGCTTTGGCGACAACGATGACATCACGGAAATAACAGGTATGCAGGGAAACTACGTTTCACTCTTCCTGCGCAAGGAGTTCGAATTGAACGGTCAGATCCCCAATGAGTTGCTGGTTCGCGTCTACTACGATGATGGCGCCATCGTCTGGATCAACGGCGTTGAGGTTGCCAGGCTCAATGTCGACACCGGCGATATCACCTTCAAGGGACGTCGCGCCTCGGATTCACCCAACGGAACACCGGGAGCAGCAGTCGGCAGCCATGAACGCGCCTGGGAAGATGTCCTGGTGAGCGGGGCAAGCGGGTTCCTCGTTGGGGGCACCAACACGATTGCCGTCCACGCACTCAATACAAGCACGGGAAGCAGTGATCTCTCGATTGATATCGAGGTGCGCACCCCGCCACCCGGCGAATTGGCGATCGGCAATCCCACACCCGGTTCGGCAAACACGGTTTTCTCGCCCAATGCTCCACCTATCATCCGGCAAGTCACACACACACCACGACAACCCGTATCGGGACAAGCTGTCACCATCTCCGCCAAGGTCACCGATCCTGACGGAGTGTCCGCTGTCACCCTGAGCTACCAAATCGTTGAGCCCGGGGCTTATATCCGCAAAACTGATCCGGAATATGAGACAAACTGGACTAAACTGCCCATGGAAGAAGATGATGATGATGTTTTCTCTATCAACCTGCCCGGCAACCTGCAAGTTCACCGCCGCCTTTTGCGCTATCGCATCACTGCTGAGGATGATCTCGGAAACTCGGTAATGGTCCCATTCACCGATGATGAGTCTCCGAATTTCGCCTACTTTTGTTACGATGGAATACCGGACTGGAAAGCCTCAAAACGCCCGGGTGTCCTGCCCGAATTGACTTATCCCGCAAACGCGCTCGACAGCATTGCCGTTTATCACATCATCACACGCGAGTCTGATGTGATTCTCTGCCAGTGGAGCGGACCGACTGACAGCCAGTACCGCTACCTGGGAACCTGGGTATACGACGGCATTGTCTATGACCATATACGCTATCGAATACGCGGTAACGCATCGGTGCGCCAAGTGGGACGCAACAAGTGGAAATTCAACTTCAATCGTGCCCATCCCTTTGCCGCAAGGGATAATTACGGCCGTAAATACAAGGTGCCATGGGACAAGATCAACGTCCTGCCGGGATCCAACCCCTGGTGGCGCAATGATGCCTCAACCGATGGCACCATGTTCTGTGAGTCAGTGGGGTTTCGCCTCTACCAACTGGCCGGCGGCCTGAGCAGCAACACCCAGTTCTTTCACTTCAGGGTCATCGACAGCGCAAATGAAGCACCGGGGAACGACCAATACGCGGGGGACTTCTGGGGCATGTATATTGCCATTGAGCAACCGGAAGCAGAGTTTCTCAACGAACGCGACCTGCCTGATGGAAACATCTACAACGTTCACGGTGGAAGTGGCTCCAGCCTGCGAAACCAGGCAGCAACCCAGGTTACAAACAAGTCCGACCTGTATGCTTTCCAGGGACTGCACAAAAGCAGCACCTCCCAGGCACAATGGCAGGCCAACCTCGACCTCAATAGCTACTTTGCCTTCAATGCCATAAATCTTGCCATCAATAACTCCGATATGCGGCCGCAGGAAAACATTAACTACTATCACAACTCGGAGACCGGTAAGTGGCATATATTGCCTTGGGATATCGACCTTACCTTTGAGGATGCCCCGCACCTTGGCCGGGGTGACACATCCGCCTGGGAGCGTATCTACAACTGCCTGCGCTACACCCAAATCAATCAAGCCTATGAAAACAAGGTCAGGGAAATGCTGGACCTGTTGCTGGATAATGATCAGGCAGCCCACCTGGTTGATGAATATGCAGCCATCATGACAAAGGGAGGGACAAACAACCTGGTCGAGGCAACCCAGGCCATGTGGGACTTTCACCCACGAAAGCGCAAGAAGGGTATCTGGTATGCCAATCACAACTCCGCGCTGCTCCCAAGCAGGGATTTTGCCAGCCTGACGCAATACACCAAGGACTTCCTGACCGTTGGGGGCTACGGCCGCAGCAACCTTGCCGGCAAACAGACTGATAATGCCATTCCCAACAGACCTGCCATCACTCACGCCGGACCTGCCAACTTCCCCGCCAACGCACTGACATTTTCCTCATCCCCTTTTTCCGATCCCAACGGTTCTCAATCCTTTGGGAAAATGCAGTGGCGCATTGGGCAGATTCATAACCCCTCAACACCCGGTTATACCACGGGAGATCGCTACATTTATGAGACCGAGACCGCCTTTGTAACCGAGGAATTCCCTGCCTTTGCAGCAGATTACACTTTCCCGGCTCTCTCAGCACGTCCAGGTGCGACCTACCGCGCAAGGGTGCGGCACATCGACAACACAGGCAGGGCAAGCCACTGGTCACAGCCCCTTGAATTTACAGTAAGCGCCCCGGATATCACGGCCTGGCAGCAGGGCCTTATGATCACCGAGATCATGTATCACCCCCTGCCCGCGACCACGGCGGAAATCGCAGCAGGTTTCGAGACCAGCGATTTCGAGTGGATTGAGTTGACCAATATCGGCAACACGCCACTCAACCTTGACGACGTGCGCTTCACAAAGGGCATCGACTTTAACTTTGCCGATGGTGTAATTCACGTCCTGGCCCCCGGTCAGCGCCTCCTTGTCGTCCGTAACGCTGCTGCATTCGCTAGCCGTCACGGCGACGGCTTTCCCGTTGCCGGCGAGTTTCCAGATAACAAGCTCAACAACGCAGGTGAAAATGTTAAGCTCTCCTTCGGTGCAGGAACTGCCATCGAGGAATTCTCCTACAGCGATGAGAGCCCATGGCCAGCCGCAGCCGATGGTGAAGGATTCTCGCTCGTGCGCGTCAACTCCAATCCCCTGTTAAATCCCGCTGATCCGGCCAGTTGGCGGGCCAGCGTGTCACCGGGAGGAAATCCTAATGCCAGCGACACGGTAAGCTTCAACCCTGCAACAGATGACCTGGTCAGTTACGCGCTTGGTCAATACCCGAAGATGCAGGCCGACTCCACGCCGGAACATGGGATTATCATAAGCTACGATCACAATCTAGCCGCCGATGATGCCATGATCGAACTTGAAACCTCAACCTCTGGAATGGACTGGAGAATTGCAGAGAATGAACTTCTTTCCCAGTCGCACAATGATGATGGAACGGAAAATATCACGCTGCGGATCAACGGGAACTCCTTGCCGCAGCAACAATTTATCCGCCTCCGGGTCAGCCTGCGCTAGTCCTATTTAAACTGAAGCCATGAAGCAGCGCTTTCCAGGCACTGTCTTTGCCCACATTAGGATATCCACCATCAACAGCGGGCACAAAATCCTCAGCGAAATGCTGATGACATGAGCGCTCTCACACCGGGCAGGTATTATTCACGATCAGCAATGTAACGCTCAGCCTCAAGAGCGGCACGACAGCCGTCCCCGGCGGCAGTGATTGCCTGCCGGTAAACATGGTCAGCCACATCTCCCGCGGCAAACAATCCCTCGACATTTGTCCGGGTTCCCCCGGGTTGCTGGATAATATAGCCATTCTCATCGGTATTGACCACCCCCTTGAGAAATCCTGCATTCGGGATATGGCCAATCGCCACAAATACACACTTGAGTGAAATCTCGCCCTCACTGCCATCCTTCAGGTTGCTGGTCTTCACCGCGCGCATCTCACCCGCCTCATCAGTAAGGTATTCAGTCACTGCCGTGTCCCAAACAGGCTCAATCTTGTCACTGGCAAGCGCGCGATCAGCCATGATTTTCGAGGCGCGAAGTTCATCCCGACGGTGAATGAGATACACCTTTGAGGCGAAACGGGTAAGGAATGTCGCCTCTTCACAGGCTGAATCTCCTCCACCTATAACGGCAACGGGAACATCGCGATAGAATGCCCCGTCACAAGTTGCACAGGATGTCAGTCCATGGCCTACCAGTTTCTTTTCCCCTTCAAGCCCAAGGTGCCTGGGATCAGCACCGGTAGCAACAACGACCGTCTCGCTCTCAAGTATTTCTTCCCCGCAATGAACCCTGAAATTCTCGCCGGACTTTTCCACGGAGCTTACCATCTTATATTCAACACGGGCCCCGAACTTGCTAGCCTGTTCCTGCATCTTCATCATTAAATCCGGGCCCATGATCCCTTCCGGAAAACCCGGATAATTCTCAACCTCGGTAGTTGTTGTCAGCTGTCCTCCCGGCTGATCTCCAGCAAGCACGAGCGGTGCGAGATTGGCCCGCGCTGTATAGATAGCCGCCGCCCATCCGGCACACCCGGTTCCGATAATGATTACTTTTTCCATCAGTCAGGGATTATGGCCATGAACCGCACAAGGTCAATGAAGGTTAAAGGGATATTATCTACAGGAAAGCAAGGCATGCCCTGCCGCACCTGCCGGGAGACATTCTCAGCCAAGGATTTCCGCAATTCGATCCATCTCCACAAAGTTACCCACCAGGGGTTGTGAAAGATCCGGTTGCGATTGCTGCCAGGTCACCAGGATTCCTTCCTCTGTAACAAGCGTCGAGACATAACGACTGCAACCGGTTCCATGCGGAGACACAAACATCGGTTGGTGGGCCGAAATACGGGTCAACTCCGGAAATCCCCTGTCCAATCCACAAGCCAACCCGCCAAGCTCTTCACAAGAGTACCCCCGCGGACGGGCAACAGCTGCTGGATTTTCATCCAGGGAACGAAGGCACTCAGCACCATCGTAGAAGTAAAGGGACATCTCCTGCATGCCGGACAAGCGTCCCAGCGCCGGCACCGGCATGCGGTCTGTAATACGGGTTGCAGCCACATCCCAGGCCGCTCCTCGTTCCAGTAATTGCAAGCTCTTCAGAGAAAACTCATCAGCATCAGCCTCGCGCACCGCCAACCCTGTATTGGAACTCGCCCAGGTATATGGGTGGCTGCAGAATATCAGGGCGGTGGCACCACTGCCGCCGGGCAAATTAAAAACCACAGGATCCTTGATATGTAAGGCTGCAGGATCTGCGCAGTGAATCACGCTGCGAATATTCGATCCTTGCAGTTCCTGCACGCATTCTGCAGGTATCATGCCGATATCCCAGCAACCAGTTCCCGGCTTCTGGAAGGCCCTTATCCCCTCCGGATATTGTTGTTGCTTCTCGGTGGAAACAAAGAGTTCCACGGACCCTTCACGCAACAGGAGTGAAGCTCCCTCGATGGACACCACCGCCTGGCCATTATCGGACAAATCCTCCTTGGTGAAAGACAATGCTTTCTGCCAGGGTCCAAGAGGCGATTCGGCACGGAAAACAGCCAGTTCCAATCCTCTCTCCCCCGCACCGACTCCCGTGCGGGAATCCCCATGGTTGCGGTAACGCCCACATAACCAGTAGACTCCTTCAGCATCAATTACCACGTTGCCACCTCCAAACCAAAAACCCTCCGCATGAGCTTGGGGCGGCACAAGAACGGATGCCGCCTCCTGATCAACAAGCCGTGCCGCGAGGCACTTTAAAATTTCCCTAATATCCGCTTCCATTGGGAAAATATTAGCCGTTACCCGGTCAATCAGGCAAGCAGGGGTTTTATCTGCATGCCAATCAGCGGCGTAAAATGCCCTGTTTAATGGCCGGCAAAATATCCTCGAGCGTGCCGACAACCTGATAGGACCCGTCACAACAGGCATCACTTAACAAGTCATTGAGTGGTGACCAGAATCGCACCCCGGAGCGATCCATTCGGTCATACACGAGCACCGGTTTACCCTTCATCAGCGGATCACCCGCTTCCTTGAGTAAAAGCAGGGCCAGCATTTCCTGCACTGTTCCGGCCCCTCCGGGAAAAATAATAAAGGCATCAGAACGCTCAATCATAATCTCCATGCGCGTATAGATGTCGGGACGCAGCCAAAAAGCCGAAAGCCCTTCAGGCAAGCCTTCAAGATCAATAATATGCGGAACATTCGAACCGCCGGCCCAGCCGCCCGCATCCACCACGCCATTGACAACTGAACCCATGATGCCGGTCTTCCCGGCTCCTGAGATGCACCCGTAGCCGGCACCGGCAAGCTGACGACCAATCTCATAACCATCGGCTAGATAATCAGGATCCTCGATACTTGCCGAACAAAACACGCAGATATCGCCAAGATGCCCCTGCGCCGGGGGCGACTCGTGAGAATAAGTCTCCTCGTCGCTTTCGTCGCTTTCGTCGCTATCGGTATGCCTCCCGGGATCAGGCAACCCCTCCTCATGCACCCTCTGCAATGCCTCAAGAACCGTCGCCGGACAATCAACGGAAACAAGGTAATCCCGATAATCCTGCTTAATCGTGCCGCACCTGTGAAGATGCTCAAGCAGCCTGAAAAATAAACCCCACGACCCGTCACTGTTAAGGATAACGGTCGGTTTACCTGTCAGGTTTGCATCAAGGGTCTGAAACCCGACAAAAATCGAAATTGCCTTGAACAACTCCTCCAGAGTCGCACCCGGGGTAAAAACAAATGCATCCGACCGGGTGATTTCCTTCTGGATGTTGGACAAGGTTATTGCCTGATCGCCATTGGAGTTAAATATATTCCACCCACCGGCAAAGAGCAGATACAACAATTGTGCCCGGGATTCGCGCGCGGGATCCTTGTCGCTAATGACGCGACCGGAGAGACGGACATTTGGCATTCGGCAAAGCTTTTAAGATCAACCCCGGAAACCAGATCGGCAAGCGTTGATTTCACCGATCGGAATACATGACGCACTCAGGCATGAACCCCGAAGCCTCCTGTCGCTTGCCGTGCCTGCCGAATGAGACCTCAGCGGGCAACTCAACATCGTAAACCCCTAAGCGGCAGGTTCGCCGACTTCGACATCAACGATATCGAGCTCAACTTTCAGGTTCTCGATGATAAACTGCTGACGATCCGGCGTGTTCTTGCCCATGTAGAACTGCAACATCTCTGCCAGTGACTGGTTGTTATCGATCAGCACAGGATCAAGGCGCATATCCTCGGCAATAAATCCCTTAAACTCAGAGGGGGAAATCTCACCCAACCCCTTAAACCGCGTTATCTCTGCACTCTTGCCGCAGACAGAAACAGCCTCACGCCTCTCCTCCTGGCTGTAACAATAAAACTGCTTCTGCTTGTTACGCACCCTGAACAGGGGAGTGTCGAGGATATATAGATGTCCGGCGCGAATCAGTTCAGGGAAAAACTGCAGGAAGAATGTTATCAGTAGCAGGCGGATATGCATTCCGTCAACGTCAGCATCCGTGGCCAGGACAACCTTGTTGTAACGCAACCTCTCAAGCCCGTCCTCTATATCAAGGGCATGCTGCAAAAGGTTAAACTCCTCATTTTCATAAACGACCTTCT
>CAWVVE010000057.1:0-8586 GCA_963933075.1 uncultured Verrucomicrobiaceae bacterium
GGTTTGACGCCGTGTCTGACCGGACCAGCGCGGTTGCCGGTGTTTCCACAAAGCCGGCAGACAATGTGCGGGTGGAGCTTGAGTTGCGGGACCAGGGGTGATCGGGGTGACTGATAAATTTGAATCGGAGTGATTCTTTCCGCTATCCGTGTATTTCGCTGTCCAGCGACAGATTAAGGCATTTCATACCACCAAGTTCTGGTGAAAATCAGCAACAGGGGATACAATTTAGTATTCCCGATGAATAAGTCTTTTCTTATCCCGTGTTGTTCACTGCTTTTCCTGGCGGTGTGTGTAGAAGCCAAAAAGCCGAATATTCTCTTCATCTATACCGATGACCAGTCCACGCGCACGGTGGGATGCTACGAGGATGCGTTCGATTTTGTGCAGACACCAAATATTGATGCCCTGGCAAAGTCCGGGGTGCGCTTTTCGCGGGCATATATCGGTTCCTGGTGCATGCCTTCGCGGGCGACAATGCTCACCGGGCATCACCAGCACGGGGTGGAGTCGATGCGCATGGAGGGCAAGTATCCGGGAAGTGCCTATGACCCTGAGCAATGTCCGTTCTGGCCGGCGGTGTTCCGCAAACATGGTTACGTGACCGCCCAGATCGGCAAATGGCACACCGGCGTGGATGGTGGTTTCGGGCGCGACTGGGATTACCAGATCATCTGGAACCGGCCAAAGTATGTGAAGAATTCGCCGAACTATTATCATGATCAACTCACGGAGTTTAACGGTGGTGAACCGGAACTGGTGAAAGGTTACACCACGGATAATTACACAAAGTGGGCGGTCGAGTTCATCAACGGCAAGGGGCGTGAGGCCGAGAAGCCTTGGTATTTGTGGCTTTGCTATGGTGCCGTGCACGGGCCGTTTACCCCCTCAGAGCGCCATAAGGGTGAATACAAGGCGGCCAAGGTGCCGGTTCCGAAGGATGTCTACCCGCCGCGACCCGGAAAGCCCAAGTATGTCCGGAAAATGGAGCACTGGGAGCCGAAAAAGGGTGAACCGGTGGAGAAAAAAGTCCGCGAACTTGGGCCGGTTGGCATGAGGGATATACCGGGTAAACCATTGCGAGACTGGATCAGGCAATACCATGAGGGGGTATTGGCCATTGATGAAGGTGTTGGCCGGGTGCTAAAGGCGCTGCAGGAGAGCGGGCAGGATGAGAACACCCTGGTGGTGTTCACCTCCGACCAGGGTTTTGGCTGGGGGCAGCATGGCTTCAAGTCGAAGGTCGGCCCTTATCATGCGACGGTGGGTGCACCCCTGATTATCCGGCCGCCGGCGGCAAGGGCAGGCACGACTGCCGGGCGCGTAGTGAAAGAGCCGGTAAGCGGTGTTGACTTGCCACCCACTTTTTTTGCACAGGCCGGGTTGCCGTTGCCTTGGGAAATGCATGGTGAGGATCTAAGCCCACTGCTGACCGATGCAGCCGCCAAGCGCACTTCACCGGCGATGCTGGTTCACACCGGCAAGATCTATGGCTCGGCTACCGCGAAGATTCCCGACGTTGACGACCCGAGGCTTTATCACGGGCCGGGTGTTCCGTGGTATGTCATGATTGCTGAGGGAAGGTTCAAGTATGTGCGCAACCTGATCGAGGGAGAAATGGAGGAGTTGTATGACTTGAAGGGCGATCCGGAGGAATTGAATAACCTGGCTTTAAAAGCTGACTTTAAAGCAACCCTTGCGCAATATCGACAGATGGCGATCAGGGAGCTCAAGCGTACCAAGGCACCCTTTATAGGGAACCTTCCAAGGCCATTAACCCTGCGTTGAACCGGTACAAGGTTGACGTTTTTTTGATTCGTTTTTCCCCGATCATCCATGCAAAGTGCAAACGCCAATTACCATGAAAAATAGAAATACAGGAAGTTTCCTGATCCTTCTCGCCTCAGCCGCAATCCTGACGTCGTGCGCTACCAAAAAAGTGCAGGTTGTGGGTGACGGGATCGAGATCATAGACACCCATATTCATCTCTACGATGCGCACCGTGCCGCGGGGGTGGATTGGCCGCCTGCATCGGACAAGGTTCTGTTCCGGCCTGTTTTGCCGGAACATTACGATGCGCTTTGCCGGGCAAATGGCATTGATGCTACGGTGATTGTCGAGGCCAGCAGCCGGGTTGAGGACAACCAATGGGTGCTTGACCTGGTGAAGCATAACCCTCAGCGATATGTTGCACTGGTGGGCAGCCTGCCAATCGGCAGTGACGGATTCGCGGCTTTGCTTGAGCGTTATTCCAAGGATGGCCGCTATGTCGGTATCCGCATGCGGGACCGGCCCGGGGGGGATGATTTCTTTACCGATGCGGTCTGGCGTGACCTTGCCCTGCTCTCCAAGAAAAACCTCACTCTTGACGTGTTGCTGGCCAACTTCACGCTTGAGGATGTGGACATGATTGCCGGGAGGCTTCCCGGCCTGAAGATCCTGGTCAATCACGTGACCGGGCTCACCATTACGGGAAAGGCGGCTCAACCCGCCTGGGCGGAAACGGTCAGGAAGGCGGCCGCGCATAAAAATGTCTACTGCAAGGTAAGCGGCATTTTCCAGCGCAGCGGTAAGATGCCCGCACCAAAGGAATTGTCCTATTATGCCCCGATTTTCAAGGTGGTATACGAAGCCTTCGGCGAGGACCGTATCATTTACGGCAGCAACTGGCCGGTGACGGATCGTGGCGGAACTTATGCTGAGCAACTCTCAGTCATCCATGACTTCTTTGCTCCTGAAGGTGAACGGGTGCTCAGGAAACTCTTTGCCCTCAACGCACGGAAGTTCTACGGCCTGAAATAAGCTGTTTTTATTTTTACCATCCAGGAATCATCATGCATACGCTGTTAAAAATCACCGGCCTTTTTCTTTTTGTCCTGCCTGTCATTGTTCAAGCGGCTCAGGCAAAAAACAGGCCCCCCAATATCCTCTTTATCTTTGCCGATGATGTCGGGCAGGAGGTTCTCGGCTGCTATGGCGGGGAAAGCTACCGCACCCCTCATCTCGATGAACTGGCCCGCACGGGAATGAAGTTTAACCATGCCTACAGCATGCCGGTTTGTCACCCCTCCCGGTTGGCATTGATGTCCGGTAAATACCCGTTCAGGCACGGACAGGTGACCTGGGGTGATTTCCCGAAAAAAGAGGAACCCTATACCTTTGCCCGTTATTTGCAGAAGGCCGGGTATGCAACCGCCATAGCCGGCAAGTGGCAGCTTTGTCTCTTGAAGGATGACCCCATGCATCCGCGCAGGTTGGGCTTTGACCACTGGGATCTTTTCGGCTGGCATGAGGGGCCGCGTTTCTATGAACCGATGATCTATCGTAATGGCAAAGTGCGCACCGACACCCTTGGGCATTACGGCCCGGATCTTTATGTGCGAAGCCTGATAGAGTTCATGAAGGCCAATCGTGATCGGCCTTTCCTTGCCTACTACTCTATGGCTGTGACCCACGAGGTGACCGACGACCTTGATCCTCCGGTGCCGCATGGCCCCTTCGACCGCTATGACAACTATGCGGAGATGGTGGCTGAGATGGACCGGGCAGTCGGGCGGGTGGTGGCGGCACTCAATGCCCTCAAGTTGAGGGAGAAGACCCTTATTGTCTTTGTGGCGGATAATGGCACCCCTCCTGAGATTATCATCCGTGCCGAGGGAAAAAAACTCATCAAGATTCCCGTTGTTTCCCGTCGCGATGGACGTGATGTGCCCGGTGGCAAGAAGCAGTTGAATGATGCCGGCACCAATGTTCCCATGATCGCAAACTGGACGGGAACCATCAAGGCCGGGCAGGAGGTCAACGACCTGGTAGATTTCAGTGATATGTTGCCGACCTTTCTGGACTTGGCGGGCGCCTCTCTTCCGGCGGGTCGTAAGTTGGATGGGTTGAGCTTTGCCAATCGCCTGCGTGGACAAGGTGCTTCAAGGCGATCCTTTACCTACTGTGAAGAGGCGGTGTTGCCCAAGCCCGGCGGGGTGGAACCTGATGGCAAAAGTTCCGGTCGGACATGGGTTCGCACGCAGGACTGGAAACTCTACAACGATGGTCGGCTCTTCCACATGGCTAAGGATTCGCTCGAGAAACGTCCGCTCGCAGCCAAGCAGGATGACCGGGTGCGCTTGGCCATCCGCAAAGAGCTGCAACAGGCCTTCAGGGAACTGGGCCGGTGAGCGCGGTAAATCACCGTGACTAACTGTTTATATAGATAATGTATGGCTTGGTATCGCTTTGCTTTTTCCTGGCTTTGGCAACCTTGGTTCAAGGCGAGGAGAAACCATTTCCTGCGCTGGGTGATCCCCATTCCTCCGATGAATCCTTTCGTCTGGTGTGGAAGGAGGAGTTTAGCGGCACGAAGCTGGACCGTAAAAAATGGGTGGCAGAGGATGATTCCGCAATCGGCCAATATGGGCATGGCAACGGTGAGTCCCAGGCCTACCTGGATGCCGAAGGGGACACATTTTTTGTCAAGAACGGGAAGTTGACTATCGTTGCCCGGCACGCTCCCGATGCACAATATCCCCTGCGTGAAAAACCCTACGGTAAGCTCAAGCACAACATAGGGCAGCAGGATTTCAAGTCGGCCAAGCTGACTACGGCCAAGCTCCACTCCTTTACCTACGGGATCTTTGAGGCACGGGTTAAAAACCCTGTGGGGAAAGGCGGTAAAGCTACGGCTATCCCGGTCTGGCCGGCATTCTGGATGATGCCCGAGTCCAAGACGGCACCCTTCTCCGGATACTGGGACAAGGCTGCTGCTGATAATAAGCGTGAGTGGGCACGGAGCAGCTGGCCATACAGTGGTGAGATCGACATCATGGAAATGTCAGGCCGTGCCACCAGGCTGTATCATGCCGGTGTGGTCTATCATAAAAGCCCCAGGAACTGGACCGTGGGTAACATAGGCTGGTATTCCCATTACCGCCGTTACGATGGGGCGATCAATCCTAAACAGTGGATAGCGGATCAAAAGCTCGACACCTCCCTCACGCCAAGGCCTGGCGAGAAATCCTATGTCTCCGGCTACCATGTCTACGGCTGCAAATGGACGAGGGATCGGATTATCTTTATGCTCGATGGCAAGGAGTGGGGGCCGGGCCTGCCCCTCACCAACCCGTCCAGGTTCGGCGGCAAAAAAATGTATCGTGACTACCCGTTCTACCTGATCCTGAACCTTGCGGTAGGCGGAAATTACTTCGGTGTCTGGGGGCCCGATAGCCCCGGGCCGGATAAGAAAGCAAAGAACGAGCTCTATGATTTCACCCTGTTCCCGCAACAGATGCACATCGACTGGGTAAGAGTGTATCAACAGGTCAAGAAGGTGCGCTAGGCGATACAGCCTTGCTTTTCGGGGAAACTGTCCCCACCATCTCCTTTGTCATGAACGCCAAGAGCTTGTTTCCTTTCCTGTTATTCGTTTTTGCAATTGATCTTGCGGGAGCCGCGAAGTTTACCATCCCGGCTACCGATGAAGGCCTGCCGGGGGAGGGGCCGATTCGGCGTTACCAATGGTTTCAAAATCTTTGGGAAAAGAAACGCACTGGCTGGGCCAAACAGGTGCAACAGGACCAGGGAGCCCTGGTGTTTCTGGGGGATTCCATTACACAGGGCTGGGGGGATAACTTTCACTATCACTTCAAGGGCATCAAGACGGCCAACCGCGGTATCAGTGGGGACACCACGCGCGGGGTATTGATCCGGCTCAAGGAGGATGTGCTCTCCTTAAACCCCAAGGGAGTGGTGATCCTGATCGGCACCAACGACCTGGAGGAGAAGGCAAAGCCTGAGATCATTGCCGGCAATCTCAAGTTGATCATTGCCGCGTTGAAGAAGCACAACCCGGAGATGCCGATTATCCTTTGCAATACATTTCCCAGTTCTGCCAGCAAGCAGCGACCGGCTGAGCAGATTCGAAAGGTTAACCAGCTTTACTTCGCCGCCGTGAAGGGAGATCCCCAAATTACCGTGCTGGATACCTGGTTGCTTTTCGCTGATGCTAAAGGTGACGCCAAGAAGGCAGAGTTCCCTGACCTGCTGCATCCCAACCGGATGGGATACGACAAATGGGCAGCGGCACTGTGTCCCCTGCTTGCCACGCACGGTTTCCTGGAGACCGAGGCCGATGATTTCAAGATGGAGCCGGGTTTTGTCAGTCTCTTCAATGGCAGGGACTTGACCGGCTGGGGGTTTCGTAACCAGCGCTCGCAAAAGAAGACGGCCACCTTTGATGGCAAGCAGGTAAGCAGTAGTGGACGTTACCGTGCTATCAACGGCCGGCTGGTTGTCACTACACCGCCTGAGGGCCGGCGTATCCAGCAGCTCTGGACCACGCGCGAGTTTCCGAAGAATTTTATTTTGAAACTCGAGTTTCGAGCCACGCCAAACGCCGACAGCGGTGTCTTTATCCGTCGCCCGCAACTCCAGTGCCGGGACTATGTGCTGGCCGGCCCGTGGAAAGAGCTCAAGAACTACAAGCCACAGGAATGGAATGAAATCGTGGCGGTGGTCAAGGACGGCGTGGCTCACTGCACCTGCAACGGTGAAGTGCTCAATGCTAATTTCAAAGTTCCCGCCAGTGGCCCCATCGGCCTGGAAGGTGATCGCGGGCAGATGGAATACCGGCGCATCCGGATAAAGGAATTGAAGTGACGATGCGAAGTCATGTCGCAGGTGTGGGGTTGGCGTTACTGGCCTGCGTGGGCGCTCGTGCCTCGGAACCGGTAGGCCCCCAAGCCGGTCGCCATCATGAGTTTTCCATCCGGGCCAGTGAGATCAATCCCGAGGCCAGTGAGCATTCCAAGATCAATTATGCCTTCAAGGACAAGAAGGGAAAAATTCTGGATCTTCAGCATGCAGTAGTTGATACCCGCGTGGCTTCGCGCGGGCAACTTGTCATCTGGCTGATGGGGCACAACAAGGGTCTCTTCAAGAGCATCGCCGGATACGGCCTGCATGCGATCCAGCCCCATTATGCGAACCGCTGGTTCTCGACCGTGCCGAGGGAACTGCATGATGCCGGCAATTGCCTGGGTAACATCAGGCTCGAGGCAGCCACGGGGGAGGACCACAGTCCGCTCGTTGTCATCCCTAAACCCGACGGGCTTGCCGCACGCTCGCTAAAGATGGTGAAATGGCTGGTGAAAAAGAACCCTGAGGGGAAATGGGAGCAATTCCTTACTGCGGATCGAGGCGACCTGTTTTGGGATAAGGTCATCCTGTCGGGCAGCTCCCACGGCTCGACCACTTCAGCCCGTTTTGCCAAGCACCGCAAGGTCGCCCGGGTGGTGATGTTTTGTGGACCCCGTGACCAACTGGAATCCTGGCAGGGCCTGCCGTCGGCGACCCCGGCCAATCGTTACTTTGGCTTTACGCATGTCCTCGATACCGGCTGGACGGGTGACCACTACTGCCGTTCCTGGCAGATGCTGGGACTGGCGAAGTTCGGTCCCCTCGTCAACGTTGACGAAGCCAAGCCACCATTTGGAAATTCACGCCGCTTGATCACCAACTACGGGGTCAATAACGATCCTCGCCGCGCTCACGGCATCGTGGTCCGCGGAGATGCCTGGGAGGAGGTGTGGCGCTACCTCTATACCCATCCGGTTGATCAAACAGGTCATCCGGCTGCTCCGGATCCGAATTGCAAAATGGATCTGCGCCGCTAGTAACCCCATGGATCAGCAAGCAATGGACCGGTTTATCCTGGAAATTACCGGGGCAGAACGTCTTGCGCCCCTTGGAACTGTGCAAACGCTCTGGAGTGGGTATGGCAGTATTGTAAGGATTGGCCTGGAGGGTGCGGACGTTCCCAGCGTGATCGTCAAGCACGTCCAACCGGGAACCGGTGGTCATCCGCGAGGATGGAACACGGACTTGTCCCACCAGCGAAAGCTCAAGTCCTATCAGGTGGAAACTCACTGGTATGAGAGGCAAACAGAGAAGCTGGTTTCCGGTTTGGCCCGTATTCCGAGATGCTTCGGGACAGAAATCGCCGGGGACGAGGTGTTGTTGGTGCTGGAAGATCTGGATGCTTCCGGATACGCCGGGCGGCGAAGTTCCGTGAGCCGGACAGAGTTGTATTCCTGTGTTCGCTGGTTGGCGTCGTTTCATGCCGATTGCATGGGGATGGGGACGGACGGCCTCTGGGAGACCGGCACCTACTGGCACCTCGAGACCCGGCCTGAGGAACTGGAGCAACTGGACGACCCGGGCCTGAAAGATGCTGCTTCAGTGATCGATGCCAAGTTGAAGGCTTCCGCATTCCGAACCTTAGTGCATGGGGATGCCAAACTGGCAAATTTCTGTTTCAGCACTGACGGGTCAGGGGTGGCGGCGGTGGACTTCCAGTATGTGGGTGGTGGGTGCGGCATGAAGGATCTCGCCTATTTCGTGGGAAGTTGTTTTCGCGATGATGAGGTGCAACAGCAGGAGGAAGAGATCCTGGACTTTTATTTCCGGGAATTGGGCCGGCGCATGGAGGCTGCGCAGAGCGGGGGCAGTGCGGCGGCCCTGGAAGCCGACTGGCGCCCCTTGTACCGTGTGGCATGGGCCGATTTCCACCGCTTCATGAAGGGCTGGAGGCCCGG
>CAWVVE010000058.1:0-8387 GCA_963933075.1 uncultured Verrucomicrobiaceae bacterium
AATCGAGAGCATTTTTGCACTGGTTCCAACCTCAAGGATCGGAAACAGGTCCGTGAGGTAGTCACGCAGGACATTACCGGTCACCGAGATCGTATCCTCTCCATTCTTCATCCTCTCAAGGGAAAACCTGGTTGCCTCATCAGGAGCCATGATGCGAATATCCAGTCCTTCTGTGTCATGCTCGGGAAGATACTGGCCAATCTTCTTTATCAATTCCGCATCATGCGCCCTGTCCTCATCAAGCCAGAAAACGGCAGGGTTGCCGGTCGCCCGGGCACGACTTACCGCAAGCTTTATCCAGTCACGAACCGGTGCGTCCTTGACCTGACACATGCGCCAGATGTCACCTTCTTCCACCTCATGCTCAAGCATGACTGAACCGGCTGAATCAACAACACGGATCCTGCCTTCCCCGGGACTTTCAAAAGTCTTGTCATGGGAACCATATTCCTCGGCTTTCTGGGCCATCAGCCCGACATTCGGGATGGTTCCCATGGTGGTCGGATCAAATGCCCCATGCTCCTTGCAGAAGTGAATCGTTGTGCGGTAAACCCCGGCATAACTACTGTCCGGAATTACCGCCAGGGTGTCCTGCGGATTACCCTCGGCATTCCACATCTGCCCGGAAGTGCGGATCATGGCCGGTATCGACGCGTCAATAATCACGTCACTTGGAACATGCAGGTTAGTAATGCCCTTGTCGGAATTAACCATGGCAAGGGCAGGACCATTATCCAGGCATTCCTGCAGGTCACTGCGAAGCGCAGCCTTGCCCTCTTCCGGAAGCCCTTCCGTTTTGGCCAGCAGATCACCTATGCCGTTATTAAAGTCGACATTCAGTTCCTCTAGCAAAGGTCCATGTTTGGCGATCAACTCCCGAAGGAATACCTTAACGCAGTGCCCGAAGATAATCGGGTCGGACACCTTCATCATGGTTGCTTTCATGTGCAGTGAAAAAAGCACTCCCTCCTCCTTTGCTCGCCTCACCTGTTCATCAAGGAATGCAATAAGGGCCTTCCTGCGCATAACCGTGGCATCAATAACCTCACCGGCAAGCAACGGTGCGGTGTCCTTCAACAGAGTCACATCACCGTCCTTGTCGACAAACTCGATCTTGAATGTGTCCTCTTGATCAAGGGTAAGTGATGCTTCATTGGCACGAAAGTCCTCTCCTGACATCGATGACACGTCTGTCTTGGAATCCGCTGACCAGGCTCCCATCGGATGCGGGTTGTTCCTGGCGTATTCCTTAACCGCCTTCGGTGCACGGCGATCTGAATTGCCCTCGCGCAATACCGGATTGACCGCGCTCCCCTTGATCTTGTCATAACGCTCCTTGATTCCACGCTGCTCATCGGTTTGCACTTCCCCGGGATAGTCGGGTAAATTGTAGGACTGCGCCTGTAATTCCGAGATCGCAGCCTGCATTTGCGGTATCGAAGCACTGATATTAGGCAGCTTTATAATGTTGGCTTCATCCGTCTTGGCCAGCCTGCCAAGTTCGGCAAGCGCATCTTCGATACGCTGCTCACTGCTCAATGTGTCCGGGAAACTGGCAATGATCCGGCCGGCAAGGGAAATATCACGCGCCTCGACATTGATGCCCGAGGATTTGGTAAAGGCCTTGATAATCGGCAGCAGGGAGCGGGTTGCCAGCGCAGGGGCCTCATCGGTTACGGTATAGATAATGGTAGGGCTCTTGGGCATAATAGGTATTTGTGGTTGGGGGGGGATTTACTGTCACCAGGCAACAAAAAATCCGGGAGAGGGGATTTAAGCGAGAAGCGGCACAAGGTCAAAAGACAATCGATCGCCTCGCTGACCCGCCCATCCCCACCTGGCAGACTCTAGCCCGCCTGATGAATATGCACGTCCTGCTGCGGATAAGGAATACTGATACCCTCCCGGTCAAATTCCTCCTTTACCTCTTTAATCACATCCCAATGAACCTGCCAATAATCATCGGTCTGCACCCATGGCCGGCAAATGAAGTTGACTGAGGAGTCGGCAAGCTCATGGAGTTTAATCAGCGGTTCGGGTTCCTCGAGCACCATCTCGTGCCGGGAAACGACACGCTCAAGGATTGCCTTTGCCTTGTCGGCATCGTCCTCATAGCCAATGCCGAAGATCATATCAACCCGGCGTATGTCGCTGGCAGAGGCATTGGTGATCACCTGCCCCCAGACATTCCTGTTGGGAACCAGTACTACTTTATTGTCAAAGGTGCGAATCGTTGTGCTCACCAGGGTGACGCTGTCAATCTTGCCGCTAACCCCGCCGACCTCAACGACATTACCAACATCAAACGGCCTGTAGATCAGCAGCATTATCCCGGAGGCAAAATTGCCAAGCGTGTCCTGCAGGGCAAAGCCGATAATAAAGGAGGCTCCCCCGATCACTGCAAGCAGTGCACCGACATTCACGCCAACTGTTCCCAGCGCAACAAGAAGACCAACGCACATCACCGCCCGGAACGAGATCTTGATCACGAACTGCTCAAGGAGTTCAGAAAACCGATCACTGAGCTGTGCCGCACGTCTGACCACCTGGCGCACAAACCTGGCAATAATCCAGAAAATGAAGAGGATCGCACAAAATTTTAGAGCCTGTAAGCCCCACTTGATCCCCCCCTCTTTAGCAACGATCCACCCGGCAAAGGCATCCCAGGTGGCCCCCGCATCGGTAACGTCAACCTGCGCTCCGCCAACCGCCTTGGCGTAGGCCATGAACTCGGTGACATCTCCGCCCTTGGCTTCCAACTCCGCAAGAACCAACTTAAACCGCGTAATCACCGCAGCCTTGGCCTCCCTGAGCTGCACAAGTTTTCCGGCTGAGCCGCTACCGGATTGGATCGTCAATTCGGAGACCTGCATCACTTTGCCCCTCACGATGTCAAGCCAGGCTTTCGCCTCGATGCCCAACTCGTCCTTGGTCAGCGGCTGCAGCAACAGCCTGAGGTTTTTTTCCGGGATATCCTCACGGTGTCCATGCGCTGTGACCAGAGCGGGCTGCTCACTATCCGCGCTGGGCGCTTCGGCCTTCGCCTGATTCCCCCGGGCTGAAGACAGGCCGGACAACACACATAAAAAAGCCACTACAGGCAGGAGTAATCTATCGTTCATTATCTGGTTGGGTTCGGTGGATCGGCTGGATAGCACCAACACTATGGCCATGTAAGGCCCCGGGTCAAAGCAAGCCACGAGACCCCTGAACAAGACATCAATAACCTGTTTCAACCTGTCCGCACATTCACCGTGGTTGTAACGATTATCCTCAGGGTTAGACAGGCAAAGCCTGCGGCCACAGAGCTGTGCAGAGCATGGCCTAGAACACCTTAATTCAGCCCGGATTCCTAAACTATGCTATATTACACAATGAATATCCATGCGATTGCCAGTTGCGCGTCGGCAATCCTTCTCGCAACAGGGACCACCTCCGCCGTCACTCTCTTCCAAGTCGATGATTTCAGTAATGGTATTGCCGGCTGGGTGGAAGGCAACCCCTCACCCGACCCGCCAATCGCCACTGGTATCGGCACCGATGGCTCTCCATTTCTCCGCAATGACTCATCGGGAGGTGGTGGACCGGGGAGCAGGATGGCAATGTTCAACGACCTCCAGTGGACAGGCAACTACATTGAATCCGGCATCAGCGCAATCCGGCTCGAAGCAGGCACATTCGGCCCGGACACAATAAATCTACGCCTCGCCTTTAATGGTGCAGGGGGCTGGTTCACCACAGATGCCGTGCCAATCACCAACAATGATCCCGGTAATCCTCAATGGCAGACGCTCATTTTCAGCATCATGCCTGGCGACCTTGCCCATGTTGCGCAGGGCAACGGGTCTTATGCCGAGACGATGAGCAACGTTACGCGCATGGAAATTTATTCCGGTGGCAACACGCTCAGTGCAGGCAGCCTGATCCGTGGCGAAGCAATAAACTCCTCTCTTCTGCTGGACCAGATACAGGCAATCCCGGAACCTTCATCCATTGTGCTTTTAATGATTACCGCCTTTGCCGCCCTAGCCCGTCGCAAACGCGTCCGCTGAACCCTTTTACTGCTGAGGGATCCCAAAGGCAAATGGGTCACCCGGATCAAGCACTATTTCAGATTCTCCGTTCACCCAAGCCCTGCCGGTCACAAGAGGAATGACCCGGTCCTGCCCAAGCGGTTCAACCCGGCCCTCGAAAACAGTCCCCAGGATACTGCTTTGCCGCCAGGTAGCACCCGCCTCCAGCTTTCCTGAAGCATACAGACAGGCAAGTTTTGCACTGGTGCCGGTGCCGCACGGGGAACGATCATACTCCCCACCGGGACACATGACAAAATTGCGTGAATCACTGGTCTGGTCTGGCGGTCGACCGAATACCTCAACGTGATCAATTCTGCCGCCCTCATCACCGGTGATTCCCGCCACCTCAAGCGCATTCATGACGGCAAGGGTAAACTCAGACAACCCGGGTATATTTTCCGGCGATAATTCCGGCCCAAATCCCTCAAGGAGGTAGAACCAGTTCCCGCCCCAGGCAATGTCTCCGCTTACCCCGCCCCAACCGGGAACCTCCACGGCAACAGCCTCACGATATCTATAGCTCGGGACATTGGCGACAGTCACCGAGCCGTCAGGGTTCAATGTCGCGGTCACGACGCCAACCGGTGTCTCAATACGATGTTCACCCACGGTGATCCTGCCGGTAAATTCCAGAGTCTTGACCAAACCGATCGTCCCATGCAGGCAACTGTTGAGTAACCCGGAATTGTTGAAAAATATAACCCCGCACATACACTCCTCCAGCTCGGAATCGCAAAGTAAAGCCCCCACCATCGCCTCAAATCCCCGTGGTTCACCAAGCAATGTCGTGCGCAGAAAATCAGCATCCTCGACAAAAGCCGGCAGGCGTTGCTTGATACTGCCACCACCAAGATCCGGGGCGCCGCCGATGACCACACGGGTTGGCTCCCCTTCGGTATGGGAATCAATCACACTGATGCGACGCGGATTACGGGACATTCATTGAAGCCTAGCTCAAAACCGGGCAGGTGTCAGTTTAGCGATATCCATATCCGGCAAATCCCCGCTCAAGAGCTGCGCCATGAGATAACCGGTAACCGGGGCAAGACTCAAGCCCATCATGGCGTGACCTGTTGCTATAAGGACATTACCGGCTCCCGGGCTTGCCGGCCCTATGTATGGTAAACCGTCCGGCGAACAGGGTCGCAAGCCCGCCCAGCGCTCCAGCCCATCAAAATGCTTCTCCTTAAACTCCGGGAAACAACGGGAGACCGACTTGCAAATACCCTGAATCCGACGCTCGTTAATCGAGAGGTTTCTGCCGCCAATCTCCATTGTTCCGGCAAACCTGAGGGCCTCACCAATAGGCGTCACCGCTACACGTGCCTCCGCCAGGATAGAGCATATCCGCGGCAATTGCACCGGCTCACTCAGCGTCATTGAGTAACCTTTACCTGCCGCCATCGGTAAGCTCAGGCCCAATCCACGCGCCAGGTCTGTCGACCATGCACCACCTGCTATGACAACCTGGTCGGCTTCAATCTCCTCGCTGCGTGCAGAACCTGCTGATACCTGCACCGCCTTAACCTGTCCTTCTTCACGGATAAACCCTTCAGCATCGACCTCGTGCCTGATTTCCCCCCCCATGGCGATAATCTTCGCATGCAACCCGGATGTGAACGCCCCGGGATCCAGATGACAATCCTCTTTAAACCAGACTCCTCCTGCAACTGCCATCTTAATGTCAGGATCAACCTCAGTGAGTCTCCGGGCACTACAAACCTCGACATCCATACCAAGCTCCCTGGCCGTCTCGGCAAGCAATGCCTCACTGTCAAGAGTCTGATGTTTTTCGCAGAGCATCATCAAACCCCGCTTCACCAGTCCATAATCAAACTCAGCGGACAACTCAACAAACAACTCACGACTCTTCAGGTGAAGCTCACTGAGTAATCCTCGGCAGGCATCAACGTGAGACCTGCTGGCATGTCGCCAGAACAAATACGCCCAGCGGATAAGGGCCGGGGCAGGGCGCAAGCTGAAGGCAAACGGGCTCTCAGGATTAAGCATCCAGCGCAAACCCAGCGCAATCATCCCCGGTGCTGCCAGTGGCACAAAATGGCTCGGCACCACCATTCCCGCATTTTTTGCCGAGCAATTATCACCGCCATGGACCTCACGCTCAAGCACCACCACCTGCTTGCCGGAACGCAGGGCATAATAGGCAGTACAGAGGCCAATGACACCACCACCAATCACCACGACCCGATCACCGGCGGCATTCATATTCAAGGCGTCCTTCCCCATAAAGATATATTGTCAGCAAATACATACATCCCAACGTGAATACGCAACACCTGCAACCAAAGAGTTTGGGTATCTAATACTGGCCGCCAGCGGTAAACGGGCGTAATTAAGCCCTTCAAATACCCGATCCGCGCGACTAGAAGGCCCAATGAGAATGAACACAGTCCACCTCCTGACCTTCTTGGGACTGACCTCTTGCAGTTCCCTGACTGCCGCCGCGAAACCAACCATCATCGCCAGCATGGCCGATAACACGGGGTTTGAATGCATGTCTGCCAACGGCAACCGCCAGAAAGCAAGCCTGGTACACGCGCGACCGCCAATACAAACTCTACGCGGATGTTGCCAAACGCCTCAAATCGCGCAAGGAGACCAAGCGCACAAGTAACAAGAAACAAACCAAATGAAAGTCCTGCTGTACATTGCCCTTCTCGCCACGCTGGTCAGCTCATACACACAAGCCGAGGACAAGCCCAATATTCTCTTTATTGCAATCGATGACCAGAATGACTGGATCGGGTGCCTCGGCGGGCACCCGCAAATAAAGACCCCAAATATCGACAGGCTTGCTGCACGCGGCACGGTATTCCTCAACGCCCACTGCCAGTCACCGCTTTGCAACCCCTCGCGCACCAGCCTGATGATCGGCCTGCGGCCAACCACCACCGGTATCTACGGCCTCGCCCCCTGGTTCCGCGATGTACCTGAGTTCAAGAATCTCCTCACCCTGCCGCAATACCTGAAATCACAAGGTTACAAGACCTTTTCAGCCGGCAAGATCTACCACGGAAGATACGGCAGGCACCCGAAAAGGGACAAGGAATTCGATGTCATTGGACCCGGGGCTACCGGCGCGCCCTTTCCAAAGGAGCGACTGGTTAAGAATACGCCGCAACCACACAAGCTGGTCGACTGGGGAACCTTCCCGCACAGGGACGAGGATAAGGGTGACTACAAGATCGCCAGCTGGGCGGTGGATCAACTCGACGACAAGCCTGCAGGACCATTCTTCCTGTCGGTGGGTTTCTTCCTGCCGCACGTGCCCTGCTTCGCCACCCAAAAATGGTTTGATCTCTATCCCGAGGAAACCCTCAAGCTGCCCGAGATCCGGCGCAATGACCGCAAGGATACACCACGATTTTCATGGTACATGCACTGGAGTTTGCCTGAGGTTCGCCTGAAATTTCTGGAAGAAAACAATGAATGGAAAAACCTTACCCGTTCCTACCTGGCCTGCACCAGCTTTGTCGATGCCCAGGTTGGCCGGGTGCTGGAGGCGCTTGAACGCAACGGGTTTGCCGATAACACCATCGTCGTGTTGTGGTCCGATCACGGTTGGCACATCGGCGAGAAGGAAATCACCGGCAAGAACACCCTGTGGGATGACGGCACCCGCGTGCCGTTGATCTTCGCCGGCCCGGGGATTGGCACGGGACGCTGCAATCAACCCGCGGAATTGCTGGACATCTATCCCTCCCTCAATGAGCTCTGTGGCCTTCCGGCCAAGCAAGGCCTTGAAGGCATCAGCCTGATGCCACAACTCAAAAATGCCGAAGCCAAGCGCAGGCGCCCGGCAATCACCTGCCACAACCACGATAACAACGGGGTGCGCTCCGAAAAATGGCGCTACATCCGCTACGCCGATGGCAGTGAGGAACTCTACAACATGGAAAAAGACCCCAATGAGTGGACCAACCTCGCCGGCAGTGCCGAATACCAGTCAGTCATTGCTGAACACCGCAAGTGGATCCCGGAGAATAACCGCAAGCCGGCCCCGGGAAGCCGCGCCCGTATCCTTACTTACGACAAAAAAACAGGAGCGGTGACCTGGGAAGGAAAGCCGGTAAAGCCCAGCGACCCGGTCCCGGAAATCTAGGGGCCCCCTGCCATCAAACGGTTTACACAGGATTATTTAATCCGTACCTTTAGCAGAATGCTCTCCCTGTCACCTGTCCGGGCCCCTTTGCTGTTATTGTTCCTGCTCACCTCAGGGGCAATGCTCAGTGCCCGCCCGAACATCGTGCTGCTCGTTGCCGATGACCTCGGCTTTGCGGAACTTGGCTG
>CAWVVE010000059.1:0-8335 GCA_963933075.1 uncultured Verrucomicrobiaceae bacterium
CCACTTCACGCCGCGCGAGGAAAAAGGAATTCCCGCGGAACAACCTCTCATTGATCGTTTCGCACCGCTCTACCATATCCGCAGAGATGCGCCAACTCTCATCCTCATTACAGGTGACAGGGAACTGGAATTACTGGGTCGTTATGAAGAAAACGCATACCTTGCACGAATGATGAAAGTTACCAGGCACACCAGCACCAGACTTTACGAACTGGATGGATTTAACCATGGCACCATGCGGGATCCCGCCCTGCAGCTGTTGCTTAAAACTATCAAAAATCACCGCAAGTCCCCCCCTCTCCGTCAATGAGATAAGCGAACACTCCCCAACCGCCAAAGCCTCCTATCACGCCGGGATCTTATATGCAACCCATTGAAGGACAAGGACGAGGACCACTGCATTTTGTTTTTCGAGGACGACAAAACCTCAATTTGAAACGACATTGAACAACTTGAAGCTCTCACCGGACATGGAGTCGGCAATCGATCTCTTTATCATGCACCTGGCAACCGAGCGCGGACTCTCGACCAACTACCAGACACTGGTGCGCCGTAACCTGGAAACCTTCGCCCAATGGGCGGAGGCCGGTCAAGGATCCTCACACCCGGGCCAGTTGGCCACCGAGCAACTCTCTGAATACCTGTCCGAGCGCAAAAGGAACGGCCTTGCCCCGTCAAGTATCAGGCAAGTTATCGTTATCCTCAAAATATTCTTCCGCCACCTTGCCGGCAAGGGGGTCATTGCTGAGGATATCGCCGAAAGCCTGCTTGCACCGCGACCTGCCAAAATGCTGCCAAAGACACTCAATGAACATGATGTCGAGCGCCTGCTGGAGTCGGTGGAGACGCACACTCCTCTGGGCATGCGTGACAGGGCCATTCTCGAGTTGCTCTATGCCAGTGGGTTGCGTCTTGCCGAAATCATCAGCTCCCGGATTGAACACATATACCTTGAGGAGGGATTTATCCGGGTCACCGGCAAGGGAAACAAGACGCGTGTTATCCCTTTCGGCAGTAAAGCGCGCCAAAACATCGAGCATTATCTTGATAACGGGAGACCTAAGTTAGTAAGGCCCAAGACATCCAGCCACATCTTTATTTCGGTTCGAGGCACGCAGCTAAGCTCATCACGCATCTGGCAAATCGTGCGGGAACGCGCCAAGCGCGCCGGCCTTGCCAAGGCCGTCCATCCGCATCAGTTGCGGCACAGCTTTGCTACGCATCTGCTCAGTGGCGGAGCCGACCTGAGAATCATTCAGGAAATGCTCGGTCATGCGGATATCAGCACCACGCAAATCTACACCCATGTGGATGAACGACGCCTGAAGGAAGTGCACCGTAAATTCCATCCACGCGGATGAACCCTCCTGCTTTCCTCTCAACATGGCAAAACCCCATCATTCATCACCCGCGGGTTGAGTTAAGGACAAAACCCATTGCAGGTAGGCCGGCAAGCCCCCTGCCAAGTCCACCACAACCAGTTCCGGCAGCTCATGAGGGTGCATCTCAATTACCTTCTGCTCTAATTCGCCATATCGCGCAGCACTTGTCTTGAAAAAAGCCATTACTTCCTCCTGTTCCTCCACTTTCCCCTCCCAGCGATAAACGGACTGTATTCCTGGTATCAAATTGACGCAGGCAACAAGTTGCATTTGTACCAGTGCTGTGCCAATTTGTCGCGCTTTTCCCATGTTCGGAAAAGTGCAGATTACCATTTTCACCTCCTTCTCATTCATCGCCAACAATCTTGATGAAATCCCGCTTTGTTGACAAGCTAATCGAACGTGTGGATCGCGTTGAGCCGGGAGAAGTGCAAACATTCCTCAATCGCCTTTCTGAGGAGAGCGGTTTCTTCAAGAGCATTTTTGATGCCCTGCAGGAAGGCGTAATTGTCGCTGACGCAATGGGTGTCATCCGCTACATTAACCGCGGTGCCTGCAGGTTGTTTGGACTCAATCCTGATGAGGCGACAGGAACCCACATTACTGAAAAAGTGCGTGGCCTTGACTGGAACTCCCTGATCTCCGGCGAACACGAGGCTCTATCTCGTGATCTTGAAGTATTCTATCCCGAGAGCCGCTATCTCAATTTCTACATCAAGCCGGTGGAACCAAAAGAAGAAACGGAAAGCACCGCATATGTCATGCTGGTACGGGACATTACAGAGTCACGGCGGGGAGAGGAGGAAAAAATGGAATCTGAACGGACCGATGCGCTCACGATGCTTGCTGCAGGAGTAGCGCATGAAATAGGCAATCCACTCAACTCCATGAATATCCACCTCCAGCTCCTGGAGCGGAAATTGAAAAAAGCGGTTCCTGAACTTTATGAGGCGGAACTGCGCGAACTGATTGAGATTTCAACAGTCGAAGTTAAGCGCCTTGACCATATCATTGACCAGTTTCTAAAGGCAATCCGCCCATCGCAACCAAGAGTCGAGCCCACTGAGATCAATGAACTGGTGAGGGAAGCAATGCGCTTTCTTGAACCGGAACTTAACGATCGGGGAGTGCAGCTCACTCTTGAACTGCACTCAGCACTACCGACCCTGCAACTCGATCCTGATCAGATCAAGCAAGCCTTCTACAATGTCGTTAAAAATGCCACCCAGGCGACACCGCCGGGCGGCTCAATCGTTGTCCACAGTGACCTTATCGACGAATACGTTACGGTCAGTTTCACCGACAGCGGAGAAGGCATTTCAGTGGACAACATGTCCAACGTTTTCCAGCCCTACTTTAGCACTAAGAAATCGGGGACCGGCCTTGGATTGCTGATCATCCGTCGTATCATCCGTGAACACGGCGGAGAAATTGAAATTGCCAGTGAGGAGGGCAAAGGAGCGGCCGTAACGCTTTTCCTGCCGCGCTTCTCCCGGTCAGCGCGACTCTTGCCCGATTCGGGAAACTGTTAACTGAACTGGCCGGCAATTCATTAGACATGAATACGATACTCATCGTCGATGACGAGAAAAACACCCGTGAGGGACTTCGACTTTCCCTAGAGAACGAGTTCGATATTTACATCGCCGCGGATATCAAAGGCGCCATGGATGTGCTCAAGAACGAGACTGTCGATGTTCTGGTGACCGACCTCCGGCTTGGTGCTGATGACGGCATGGAACTCATCGACAAGGCTCTTGAACTTCCCTCCAGACCAGTATGTATTATGATGACTGCCTACGGCTCGGTCGATACCGCAGTGGCAGCAATGAAACGCGGCGCATATCACTTCGTCACCAAGCCCCTTAACATTGATGAGCTTGAAATTCTTATCAAACGCGCCATCACCACTCGTTCCCTGCAAGAAGAGAATGCGCAACTGAAGAAACAGGTTGAGAAAGAATTCACGATCTCAAACATCCTGGGGAAATCACCTGCCATGCAGCCCGTATTTGAAACCATTGAGCAGGTTGCCCCGTCCAGGGCAACCGTGCTCATTGACGGGGAAAACGGAACCGGCAAAGAACTGGTCGCTAAAGCCATACACAATCTGAGCGGCAGGCCTAAATCAAAACTCGTCACTGTGCACTGTGCCGCACTTTCACCACAGCTTCTCGAGAGTGAACTTTTCGGTCATGAACGGGGCGCTTTCACCGGTGCCACCGAGAAACGCATCGGGCGCTTTGAACAGGCTGACGGGGGCACTCTTTTCCTTGATGAAATAGGGGAAATCGATATTCCCACCCAGGTTAAACTGTTACGAGCACTGGGAGAACGCACAATTGAGAGAGTCGGGAGTAATCAACCGCTCAAGATCGATGTGCGCCTGTTAACTGCCACGAACAAAGATATCGAGCAATTGGTTGAAAGTGGTGAATTCCGTGAGGATCTTTTCTACCGCCTGAATGTTGTGCGCATTACGTTACCGCCCCTGCGCGAGAGAACCGAAGATATCGCCCTGCTCGCAAGCGCCTTTTTGAAAGAGCTGGCAGAAGAAAACAGGAAGCCCATAAACGAACTGTCCAATGAAGTTATGCGCGCATTTGCTGCACACAGATGGCCTGGCAACGTCCGCGAGTTGCGCACGGCTATTGAGCACGGCGTGGTCATGAGTAATGGTTCCAAAATTACATTGCGCCACCTGCCGGCGGTATTCCGTGATGGATCCTCAGCACCCACCGCCGCTCATACCACCCACGAAAATACCGCGGGAGAGCGATTCGACCTGGCAACAGCCGAGGGGCTCCTGATAGGAGAGGCTATCGCCCACACATGCGGCAATAAAACAGAGGCAGCGAAACTGCTAGGAATCAGCCGGCGCACTCTTCAACGTAAGTTAAAAGTAGATGTTTCCAGCTGAGATCCGGCCATTCAGGACCATTGTGCCCATTACAACATGCTTGATTTGCCTGCCCTTTGACACAGACTGTTATTTAGTCCCACAATTATGTCTCTAAGAAATATATTTTCCTCATCAAATGGTGAACTGAACCCGGTCATCATCATTCGATATGCATCATTCCTGCTACTTCTGATTGGATTGACATTTTTTTACCTTTCTCCCGGCTTCCGGGGATTGAATAATGAGAAGGGGCTCGAGCAGGCGCAAATTGCACGGGAAATAGCGCGAGGTAACGGATTTAAGTCGAAATTGATCCGTCCTCTGTCCCTTAGACAATCCGTAGAGCACAGCGAAAATGTCACGCTCACCTCTCTACATGACACCTACCACGCCCCTCTTAACCCCCTGTTTAACTCCATCGCCCTGAATTTGTATAAGGATGATTTCCAATGGGATCGCAATGAACCTATCTATCCCTTGGATCGTGTCATAACGGGAGTCTCGATGATTTTCCTGTTTGGATCAATAGTCATGACATACCTCCTGGTTACGGGAATTTTTGATGCGAAAATCGGCAGTATTACGGCTCTGCTTATGCTGTTGTGTGAAATGCTCTGGCAGTTCTCACAATCCGGATTGCCTCAAATGCTGATGCTTTTTCTATTCACCTGCGCCATGTACTTTTTATATAAGGCGCTCGAATCGGAGGTCAATGATCGTAACCCGCTAGTCTGGTTGCTCCTTTGTGCTGGTTTCTTCGGAATCCTGGCACTCTCTCACTGGCTGGCAATATGGCCATTCGTTGGATTACTGATATTTACCGCCTTATATTTCAAGCCGCGGGGTGTGGCTGCGATCCTGATGCTGCTGGTCTTCCTGGCAATGGTTTCGCCCTGGGCAATCCGCAACACCAAGATCACAGGAACTCCTCTTGGCTCAGGTTATTTTTCAATATTGGGAGGAATGAGCGTTGGAGAGGAATACATCTACCGCAGCTATGAGCCACCCAGCCAGAACATCTTCGGGGCAGGATTCTACACAAAAATTATTAACACCTCTATTGACCAGTTGAACGGTCTTTACGCCTTTCTGGGTTCAATTACCGTAGCCCCACTGTTCTTTCTTTCCCTGCTACATCCCTTCAAGCGTCGTTCCATTGCTGACTTCCGTTGGCCAATCCTGACCATGTGGTTATTCGCAGTAATGGGAATGTCGCTCTTTGGCTTACCTGATAAGGCCTATGATGCCAATCAATTACATATACTTTTCATCCCAATAATGACAGCGTACGGACTGGCATTTATCTCCATCCTATGGGGGCGAATGGGGTTCGCCACAAATATGCCACTGGTCAGGAACGGCCACTTGGTAATCACCGTTTTCCTCAGCAGTGTACCCATGATCCTTGGTCTGATTCCTGGGATTCGCCACTCATTCAGGAGTAAGGGCATGGACACTCAGGCCCTGAATATTTCCCATATCCGTGATCACACTGAACCCTCAGAGATAGTCGTTTCAGACGCTCCCGCCTCTGTTGCCTGGTATGGGGACAGGTCATCCTTGTGGTTGCCAACAAGCCCGCAACAAATGCGTGAAATCAAGCTTTTAACTGCACAGAAAGGGCAACCTCTCTCAGGGATACTCCTGACCCGTCGATCATCAAACAAATCACTCTTCAAAATGATCTATGGTAAAGAGCGGGAGTGGGCCCCACTGATTACCGGTCGCGCAATCTCTTTTGCTGGTCTTCGGGGGCTGCAACCGAAATCCTGGACGCAAGCCGGCGAAAACATGGTCACCTCAATGAAAGATCTGGATTTCACGAAACTCAATTCGGCAATGATCGCCAAGGGATTCTTCTATCTTGAAGATGCCGAAAAATGATCCTTCAGATAGCAACACGCTCATCTTTGAAGATATAAAGCTCACTTTCGTGCGAATCGGGCAATGCTACTGTATCTGATTGAATACGTGTTCATCAATTATGCCTCGCAACAATAAAAACCAAAAAAAACAAGAACTGCGTTTCGAGGAGGCGATGGAAAGTCTCGAGAACATCATAGATCGCATGGAAACCGAACGCATCCCTCTTGATGACCTGTTAAAGGACTATGAGGAGGGCACACAACTCCTGAAACTATGTCGGGAGCGTATTGAAAACGCACGTGCCAGGATTGATCAAATAAACAAAGAGCTAGGTTCAGGAGAGAATGGCCTGACCCCGCTTGACGAACACGATTCCACAACCGAGGAAACCGGAAAAGAAATACCCAACCCATCAGAGGAAAAACCAAATGAAGGAATCCAGCTCCTCTAAACCCGACCCTTTACCAGACATCGGAAGTCCAGAAGATCTTAAGCAACTCCCTGCTCAAGACCTCGCTCCTCTGGCAGACAAAATTCGCCGTGAATTGATTGAAAAACTGTCGCGTACCGGTGGACATCTCGGCCCAAATCTTGGTGTTGTCGAACTGACGATAGCCCTGCACAGGGTCTTCGACTCACCAAGTGACAAATTTCTGTTTGATGTCTCTCACCAGGGATATGTCCACAAGATGCTCACCGGTCGCTGGAACAGGATTAATAGCATCCGCCAATACGAGGGACTCAACGGCTTCCTCCTGCGCACCGAAAGTGAGCACGATTGCTATGGCGCAGGGCATGCGGGCACCGCGCTCTCCGCCGCGCTGGGCATGGCTGCAGCCCGTGACCTCAAGCAAGAAAAAAACCATGTCATCGCCGTTGCCGGAGACGCGGCCTTCACTTGTGGCCCTACATTCGAGGCACTCAACAATATCTCCAGTCTCAACAGTCCATTCATTGTCGTTCTTAATGACAATGAATGGTCAATCGACAAAAATGTTGGTGCCATTGCAAAATATTTCAACAAGATAACGACCAGCAAAACCTACGCCGGACTCCATGATACCGCTGCCAAGTTCGTAGAGAAAATCATGGGGAAAAATGCTCGCCGGATCGCCGCAAAAGTTGAAGAGGGGGCCAAAAATATCCTGGTTCCCAGTGTTATCTTTGAGGAGTTTGGCTTGCGCTATTATGGCCCTATCGACGGCCATGACCTGCCCTTGTTGATCAAAACCTTTGAGTTCCTCAAAGAGCAACCAGAACCGGTCATACTGCACATCATTACGGAAAAAGGACGCGGCTACAAACCTGCCCTGGAAAAACCAGACAAGTTCCACGGCCTCGGAAAATACAAAATCGACACCGGTGAAACAGCCGCGAGCGAAACACCCACATACTCGGAGCTTTACGGAAAATTCCTCACCCAATTTGCCAGGGAAGACAAACACATTACAGCGATTACAGCAGCCATGCCGGGCGGCACCGGTCTCTCCGCCTTCCGTGACGACAAGGATGTTGGCGCCAGATATTTTGATGTGGGAATCGCAGAGGAACATGCCGCGCTTTTTGCAAGCGGTCTTGCCAGCCAGGGGATTAAGCCATTCCTAACCATATACTCGACATTCATGCAGAGAGCCTTTGATATGCTGATACACGATATTGGCATACAAAATCTACCGGTCAGGCTCTGCATGGATCGCGCAGGACTCTCAGGTGATGACGGCCCCACCCATCATGGGCTATTCGACATCGGTTATCTGCGTCACGTGCCAAACTTCGTGCTTATGCAGCCAAAAGACGAAGAAGAGTTCATTGACATGCTATGGACCATGGCTTGTTACAATCACGGTCCTATTGCCGTCCGCTATCCTCGCGGCGCAGGCACTGGAGCAAAACCAAAGCCTCAGCCTGAACTACTCCAGATAGGAAAATCCGAGTTAATCACTGATGGAAGCGATGTCGGGCTTATCGGCCTGGGACATCTATTCTCGCTGGCGGAGGAAACCCGGGAAAAACTTGAAGCAATGGGATTCTCTGTGGCCCTCATGAACCCGAGATTCATCAAGCCCATGGACGCCAAGGCAATTGAGGAAATGGCGGGCAAGGTAAAGGTAATCTGCAGTTTCGAGGATCATGTGCTGAAAAATGGCTTTGGTGCGGGAGTCATCGAGCTCCTCAACGATGCTGG
>CAWVVE010000060.1:0-8261 GCA_963933075.1 uncultured Verrucomicrobiaceae bacterium
TCACCGGGGGAGAGGACTTCACCGGAACCGATCCTCACCTGGAAGATCGAGGCACCACCGCTGATGGTTGAGGGAATCGTCATGTAAGTCATGACTTCCTGGGCACTGCGACCGGCCAGCTTTGCCAGCAACCCCCCGATGGTCTGGATTCCGTCCTGGGAATTACCCGCGAGACGGATCACGGCGTTATTAATGTTCTCCGTCCGCTCGGCGGCTGTTTGGTCAGTGACGGATGGTTTCTGTTCGGTTGTTGGCGATGAGCTCATTCGAATCAAAAAAAAATACTTTATTGGCTTAGCCTTCTTTGGCAAGTATTTCGAGGGATTAGTAGGAGTTCCCCGGATCGCCTGATCAAGAGCCTTCTCCACAACAGAATGAGATGCCGGACTGGAGGGTGGTATCCTTAAGTTTGTTCTACGGGTGTTTCTTGGCAGATTTTGGGGATTTCCGTTGGAGATACTGCCTTATTCCTTACCGAATCTCTCCCAGATGGCATTAATCAGCCCGGCGTCCATCTTTCCATCGCTGACAATCAACCGGTAACGCATGATTGAGGGTTTACCGGGCTTGAGTTGCCACGCGGTTTCCTGAATTGGAACATAATTAAAGAAAACGGCGCCGTCGTGGGAATCCGGAGGCCAGATACGCATCCTCTGGGGTGCGTCGTGGTTTTCGGGGTGGCAGAGGATGGCGACCAGGGCATTGCCCTTCTCAGCCGGGCCACTGAAGGCGCACCATCGCCCGCGGGTGGCATGGCCATTGGCGCGGCTCTTTCCCTCGGATGTCATCACCTTGCTGTTGGCGTTGTTCCAGTTTTCAGGTCCCCGGTAGGCAATAGGTCCCCCGTAACGGTAAGCCGGCAGGTTGAGGGAGGTTCCGGTGATGTTTTTCTGCACCGTGGTGTGGTCGATAAGGTATGCATTTCCCTGTCTTTTAACCGTGAGGGTGAATTCCTCGGTAAGGACCACCACGGGTGCTGTGCCGTTGTCCATGGAGATGAATTCCTGAAGCACGGTGAATGAGGCCGACCCTGGAGGTGCTTTTGGCCTGCGCAGGGTCTTTGCGTAGCGTACCGTGCCGCTTTTTGCCTTGAGGTTCCAGAAATCCGGTTTGCGCTTGCCGTGCACGGTCTTTACCCAGGCGTGCCACAGGCCCATGTGGTGGATGTGATCGGCGGGGTGGATCGCTGTGACTACGCTTCCTGAAGGGGTGCACAAGGGATGCACAAAGCCGCTGCGCCGATAGACGGGATTTGCACCTTCCGGGGGAGATACCTCAACCTTGTGATAGACCAGGACAGTATTCCCATTATCCGTGATCCGGATTGTTTCATCGGTTTCCCGCAGTTCCAGTGCAGCGCTCTTTTCGAGGCAGAGAGAACCCAGCAGGAGGAGTGCGAGTTTATTGATGAGGCGCATCGGGAAGGGATGGTATTTCCTTCTAGGGCTGCCTGGATTTCCTCGCCTTTCCGGGCAGGATGATCTTGTCGAGTAATGCGCGCACTTTACTCCTGACTGTAGATCTTTCTGCTGTAGTTACTCCTTTGTCTCCTTCTTCGGGCTTCTTGGCATTGATTGCACGGGTAACTTCGGGAGTCCTTGTGGTGGGAGCAGCATGCTTCGGCGGGATTACATCTTTCTCGGAGAAGACACGGGAAAGCGTGGTTCCCATGGCCTGCTCAAGTTGCAGTAGAGAGAGGTTATAGGCATGTTCGGCATCAAGGCGGTGCCGGTCTGCATTAAGGGTGCCGCGGGTGACCTCGTAACGGGTTTCCTCAAGCTTGCGTCGGTCCATGCCCCTTATCTTCTCAAAGAACTCGGCGTTGTGTTCTTTGCGCTCCCGGGCATGCTCCCGTGCTTTTGACCGGTAGTCAGCGCAACGCTTCACATTCTGGTAGGCAGCAGCGATTTCAGCAGTGACAATCCTCTGGATTGCCCCCATCTGGCTGTAGTGGCTTTTAACCGCGGCTTCATGGATTTTTCTTTCGTTGCCAAGCCATGAGAAGACCGGCAGGGACATTGCGAATTGTATACCCCAGTTGGTTCCGGACTGGGTTCCTCCCTGTTCATCGCGGCCGAATTCCGCCTGAAAGTAGTCAAACCAGGGCCGATTTCTGGCCTTGGCCTCATTGAGTTGAGCCTGCACGATTTCTCCCTTTTCCGAGTTGGTGGTCAACTCGCCGCGGTTAGTAAGTGCCATCCTGATGAGGTATTCCAGGTGGGTGTGGTCGAGGTCGACTGCCGGGCTGATTAACTTGTCGGTGATGCGAATGGTTGATGAATTCTGGAGCCCGACCCTTGCCGCGACCCTGTCCCTTGCGGCTTCGTAATCTATGGCAATCCCATCCGAGGCAAGGTTGTCTATCTCGACGTATTCAATCTTGTCGATCGTTGTCAGGCCGTTTGTGAGCAGTTTATCCTGAGCATCGGAGTAAAGCTTCGCGGCTTCATCGTTTTTCTCCTGCAACTCGATGCGCGTCTTCAGGTACTGGAGGCTCTGGTATTCTTCACGGATTCTTTGCACGACTCTACGCTCCTCGGAGAGTAACTCTGCACGGGCGAGCTGGATTTCATGCTGGGCACGCTTCAGCCTTGCCCTCCTGATTCCGGGGTGGGGGACATAAAGGCGGAACTGGGCGACGAGGTCCTCCTCGCTGGCAAAAGGATCCGTCTCATGGAAGCGGGTCTCTCTTCCGCTGCGCTGCAGGTTGCGGTTTTCCGAGGTGATGCTGCCGGGTTCACCGATCAGCGGGTTCGGTGCAGTTTGCGTGACCTCCGACCTGCTTTCATCGATTGTCTCATCAATGATTGTTTGCTCCTTGCCTTCCGTGATGGTGCGCTGGGAGCTGCGGGCAACATTTTCATTGATGGTGGAGTCGGTGATGAAACCCAGTTCATCGGTTTCACTGCGGGTAACCTGCTGGTTGTAATTTTCCGTCCGGTACTGGGTGTATGGAGCCGGAATCTCGTTGTATCCCCATGACTTGCGGAAGCGGATTTGCGGGTCGGGCCAGTCGCGGGCGGCTTTTTTGCGAGCCGTGGCGATGGTGATCTCTCCGCGCAAGCCAATAAGCTTCGGGTCATTCTTAAGGCCGAGGGCGATAAGCTCACTCAGCCCAATGGTCTTTTGGCCGGGTCCAGCCTGCTGTTCATCTTCTTTTGCCGATCCGGTGAGTGTACAGGAAAGCGTGATCGAGATGCTCAACAGGCATGTGTAACCCGTTATATGGAAGTTGCGGGGCATATTGTGGACTTGGTCTTTTCCTGTGCAGGCGTGAAATCGCAGATTCCGACCTTTTTAGCATTGCCGTTACCGGGGTTGCAAGCCTAGCTCTGAAAAATTAGAGGTGATGATTGAAGGGCGTGTGCGATGGGGGACCTGTTAAACTATCAAGAGATATTAGGTATGGGAGTTACGCCAGGGATTGCGTAGGTCTATTTACTGGCAGATTGAACGGGAGTTTTCCCAAAACCCCAGAAATTAAATTTCCCGGGCTGCTTGCGGTGGATATGAACCGCGGTACCCGGTAAGAGGTGCTTGAGCTTGTCCGGTAACTCGCAGATGAATGAGCGTCCGCGCAGGTATTGGGCTGGAACCGGGGTGCCGAGGTTGGGCAGGGCCTCGATCCCCGGCGAGACTGAGAGGATTTCTGTCGGCATGGCGACCGGGTTCTTGATCCTCTCACTGATCCACACGGTTGCTCCTGTCTCCAGTCCCTGGGGATTCTCATTCTGTAACACCAAGCCCTTAACCGTTTTTTCCGACTGGCCGTTTTCCCCTGTGGCCAGGACGATGGTCAGTATCGTTTCGCCGAGCTTTGCCACACCGCGCAGTTTATGGATCTTGTGAACATTGCCGTCGGCAGGAGCCTTCAGCGTCTTGTCGGCCAGGCGCTGCTTAAGCACCAGCAACTCGTCAGGAATTTTCAGTTTATCAAGGCTTGCGATCAGCTTGTCTGCCTCTTCAAGATCCTTTGCCAGTTCGTTAATCGACCCCTCATGGGCCGAAAGTGCAACTTCCAAGGCTTCTACTGCCGCTGTTGCATTATCAAGGTCACGCGGAAGGCTCAATTGTTGTTCAACCTGTTCGGCGATCACTTCTTCATTGCGTTGAGCTGCCTCAAGCCTTGATTCCGCATTCGCCTTTTCAGCTTTCGCTTTCTGGATATCAGCATTGATGCCGAACCTGGTGGCCTTGAATTTCCTTTGTATGTCTGCCCTGAGGAAGGGGAGATTTGCCTTGTAATCATCGATCTCCCTTTGCACCAGTACGGAGTCCAGAGTGACCAGGGCTTGTCCGGCCTTTACGCTGTCCCCTTCCTTGACATGAACGGTCAGCACCACGCCGTTCTCAGGAGGCGCGATATCCGCGGAACTTGCAGCCACCATGCCGTTGATGCGGGAATAGCTGCCGCGTTGCATATATTGGACCACCACGAGGCTGAGCATCGCGAGCCAAATGAGCATCGGCCATTTCTGGAGAAGCCGGCGGGCCTGGAAAGAGGGTCCCGTTTTGATATTGGCTCTGCTTGGAATTTCGTTACTCATGGCAGGGTGTTTAAATCTCAACGGTTGTGCGCTGCATGACCAGGCTGACCTCGGAGATATCTTCGAGTTTAGAAAGGGTGTCGATCAGGTCCGTCTTGTAGGAGGGGTCTATAAGGCGGACCTGATAGGAGTATTCCTGGACTTCGCCCTGTATAGCTTCACGCATTGCCACCATCTCGGTTTGGGATGTGTAACTTGAGAATATGTCATGTAAATGAGCATGCGAAGGGGAGTTCGGCGGCAGCATGAAGCGGAGAAGTCCTTCGAATTCACGCCGCGAGGCAAATGGTGACCAGCTGAGGAAAATGGCGGTGAACCCGAAATAGATTGTGCCGATGATGGCGACATCAAACACCTGCGCCCCGGAAGCTATGCCGATGGCCAGTGTGGCAAAAAGAAAGATGATGTCGCGCGGATCCCGGATAGGGGTTCGGAAGCGCACAAATGCCATAGCTCCCATAATGCCGAGGCCACGTGCCATGTTGTTGCCGATCGCCATGATCATTATCGTTATAACGATTGTTGCCAGCACCATGGTATGAAGGAAGGAGCGTGCATACGAGAAGCTCTGGTGGGTCCAGCGGTAAACTGTGGCCAGGGCAAGGCCGAGCACGAAGCTTATGCTCAGCGAGAAGATAATATCCATGCTGGATAGCGGCTGTGTCGGGCCTAGGGCTGTCAAAAAGGATTCCATTAGCTGATGAGGTGGAAGGAATAAGCTGAAGTGGGTGCTGCCAAGCTAAAATATTTGGTATTAAATACTGTTGTTTGTTGCCGTGGTATTCTGTGAGGCGCAATCGTAATTAAATCCCCGGAAGAGTGTCTCAAGGCGCCAGGCCGTGGCGTACTTGCAGAATCCCGTTGTGGTTAAGTTGAACCTTTCAACGAGTTCCATCATCCATTTAGGGGAATTTCGCATGGCTTTTAATTCAAAGATATAACCGGCAAAAGGTCGATTGAGTGCTGTCTGGCTGTCCATGGATCGCCATCCTTCTGCATCCTCGATCCCTGGAAGTGTCCAGTCGCGGGTGGGCCTGTAGCAAATCCTGCGGTCAAAGGTCAGTCGGGCGTAATCATCATTGGAACCGAAATAGCTTTCCCTGATATAACGGATAAGCATCTTCGGCCGTGCCCCGATTGCCCGTGCAAGGCGGGCATATTCAAGGAAATAGTGGTTATCGACCGGGTTTTCAAGAAGCGGGAAGTCCTCGGGATAGAGGACGATCGGTCGTCCATTACCGTTGCCTTGATACTGCTGCATGGTCATCTTGCAACGGCTTTTAATAATGACACCGCCGACCTTGCGCTTGAGTTCCAGGAAGACAGGAGCACTGCCGCCTTTGCCATAGGTGCGGATACGCAATTTGAAGCGGGCAAAGGTTTTGCGCTCCTTGGCAAGGGCCAGGTCCATTGTCGGAGTGTCCAGTTGCAGGGTGGTGACTGCATATTCCGGAATATCCCCCTTGCCGTTTGGATCCGGAATACAGAAAGGCTTGATGTATTTCCTGATCTTGGGGACGAGCCGGGGGTGGATAATGTATTTCTGCTCGAAGCGCTCGATGATCTTGTCCTTGATCTCTTTACGCGATGGTCCCGCATCGACCTGCAGGCGAGTTTTATGTGGCGATAGCTTTGTCCCTTGGGATTCGGCTTCAACGGTATTGGAGTTGTGAGGCATCGGCAGGTTAGAGGGGGGGAGATTCCCTACCTTCCCCGGAAATCAGAGCCCTAAATATACTCCACAAACCTTGCTAATACTATACGAAAGTAGCGTTATTGTAACAATTTCACCTTTTTATGCCCGCACAACAGCCCGTTGGCGCGATGCCCGGCACAGATTAAGGATCAGCAGGTGAATTGAGTGCGTTCACAGTGCCACCATCCCCTTGACCACGCCTGCTGACGGATTGCGCCAATCATCAAATGTCCCGATAATCTCATCAAATTGGCAACGGTGGGTGACAAATGAGGAAATATCGATTTCCCCGTCCCGCAGGGCATCCATGACCAGGTTGAAATCCGACCTGGTGGCATTACGGCTGCTCATCACTGTCATTTCCCGCGCATGAAAAAGCGGATCGGAAAATGCGATGTTGCCCTTGACAATGCTTACCAGAATCAAACGGCCGCCGTGGCCAACATACTCAAATGCTGCCTCCATCGCCGCCGGGACACCGGTGGCATCGAATACCCTTTCCGGAAGTTTGCCATCGGTAATTTCCCGGAGTTGAGTAACAGCGTCCTCGCGCCCGTCAACGCAGGCGTCGACGCCGATCACCTGGCGGCAGTAGTCGAGGCGATCCGGGTTGATATCGATGGCAATTGTCCGCGCCCCTGCGAGGCGTGCAAAGTGCAGGATACCTATGCCGATCGGACCGGTCCCCGCGATTGCCGCCCATTGCCCGGCCTGCAGGTTTGCCCTGTTGACTGCATGGGCTCCAATGGCAAGGCATTCAACCGTTGCTATCTGTTCATGGCTGAGGCCTTCGGCGTGCATCAGGTTCTTTTCCGGCACGGGCATCAATTCTCGCATTCCTCCATCGATGTGGACTCCCAGTGTGCGGATGGAAGGGCAGCAGTTTGTTTTTCCTGCACGGCATGTTGGACATGCGCCACAGTGGATATAGGGAACTGGCACAACCGTATCTCCTGCCTTGAAATTTCCGGCGGTCTCGGCAACTTCGGCGGAAAGCTCGTGGCCGAGAATACGCGGATACTTGAAATAAGGCTGTTCTCCGGCAAAGGCATGGAAATCGGTGCCGCAGATACCGATCCTGCGGATACGCAGCATGATTTCACCATCTGCCGCCTCGGGCTCAGGGATTTCAAGGGCTTGGAAATGACCGGGTTCCCGGCAACTGATTGCTTTCACGGTTTTGAGGATGACGCAGGGAACCGCCCTGTGCAAGTATCCCGAGCTTGCTAGACTTCGATCTCAATTGCAATGTAAGGAGTGATGACCCGGGCAGCCCTTGTATTCGTTTTATTTACCATCCTGTCGGTGCAGGCCGCAGAGGACGTGCGGCTTAAGCTGCACGGCAAGCCCAAGGCCTTGCCTGAAGGAGCCACGACTGAGGCCTGGACACGATATCTCGGCGCACATGATGATGCCACTTGCAGGGAAACCAAGTTATTGAAGGCCTGGCCGGCATCGGGGCCGAAGATTGTCTGGGAATTAGCCCGCGGCGAATCCTACGCGGCACCCACCATAGCCGATGGTCGTCTGTTTAGCTTTGATCGTGCTGTTGCTGATGGAGGGATTGGAGCAGAAGGAAATGAGCGACTGGAGTGTCGTTATCCCGAGACGGGGAAGCTGATCTGGGATTTTAAATATCCGGTAAAATATCGTGACCGCTTTAACTATGCCAGCGGGCCGCGCGCCGCTCCGGTGATTGACGGTGATCTGGTTTTCATTGCCGGCGTGACTGGCCAGTTGCGGGCACTTGAGGTGAAGAGCGGAAAGCAGTTGTGGCACCGTGACCTGCTTGAGGATTACGGGCATCGCCTGGGTTTTTTCGGCTATGGCCCCTCACCGGTGGTGTGGAAGGACTTGGTGCTGGTGAATGTTGGCGGTGGCGGCGAGGACGGTAAGGGTGTTTGTGTTGCCGCTTTTGACAGGAAGAGCGGTGAGGAAAAATGGCGGTACCTGGACAGTTGGGGGGCGAGTTATTCCTCGCCTGTTGTCCGCACAATACTGGGCAGGCAGGTATTGCT
>CAWVVE010000061.1:0-8147 GCA_963933075.1 uncultured Verrucomicrobiaceae bacterium
AATTCGCCTCAATAAAAAGCGAATGAACACCCTGCAGAGCTGTCTGCATTACCCCCGTTACATGGCCGAGATCACTTGCAAACCCGAGTGTGGAGCCATCGTATTCAAATACATATCCAAGCGGGTCGACCGCATCATGCATTACCGTGAACCCGCTAACGGCTATATCCCCCACCGCGAAGGGGACAGAGCCCTCAATGATTTTCCAGCTTCCCGGGTTGTTGAAACTCGGAGAGAGCGACTCACGGGTAATGGCACTACAATACACCGGTTTTTTCACCTTGCGGCAAAACACCTCAAGCCCACGTGTGTGGTCACCGTGCTCGTGGGTAAGCAGTATGCCATCAATGGTATCAGGAGAAATTCCCAACTGGGCCATGCGCAAATGAAGCTGCTTGGAACTGATCCCCGCATCCACCAACAGGCTGGTATGATCAGAAAAAACAAGAGCGCTGTTTCCAGAACTCCCGCTACCAAGAACGGCAAAACGAAGCATACAGAAGATTTCAACATTGCCCAATAGGGCAAAAAGGGTTGGTTTCGGTAAAAATAATCGCCCTTTACCATCAAATAACAAGCCCTCAGTCCACCATCAATAAATATATTTTCCTCCGGCACGCTTTGACTTTCAGTGCGTCAAACTGCATCGTTTGAACCAATGCGCCTGTTGCGAAGTTACGCCGGATATTTGCTCGTCTTCGTCCTAGCCGTTGGCGCGTGGGCAGCTATCTACGCCTATGACAAGGGTTTTAGCAAAAAATGGCGAGGCTTGATCATGGAGGAGTTTGAACGGTTCGGGATCGAGGCAGAGATCGGCAAACTCACCATCGACCCCATTGATGGGCTGGTGGCGCGCAATGTGAAAATCTTCGCCACCGAGAAGCGCCAGTCCGTGGTGGCCTCCATCAACAATATCACCCTCGACATTGATTTGGTTAAACTCCTGCGCAAGGAGCTGTTCCTTAATACCATTCAACTGCGCGAGGCCGACATCTCGCTGCCCATCGATCCCATGCATCCTGCAACGGAAAGACTGGAAATTAAAAACTTCAGTGCCCGCATCCAAACCTCCGGCAACAGGTTCGAGATAGAACAGGCTGAATGCAGGTTCAACGGTTTCAAGGTGACCCTTGTCGGCTCACTGCTGCAGCCGGAATTCAAAGATCCCGCGAAAGAGGATAACCGGCGACTGGGGAAGCTCGATATTATCAGGCAACGTCGCGAAGTATTCGCGCTCATTGCCAGGGAAATGCGCAAGTATCAAACCCCCAGCAACAACCCTCCACATATCCACGTGGAGTTAATTGGAGACCTTGAACATCCGGAAACCATTGCGGCAACCCTGAATCTGACGGCATCTCATCTTCGCCGTGATAACTATTATTGCGACAAACTGGATATGCGTGCGGAATATCACCACCCGAACTTGCTCGTAGAGCAGATCAGGATCGCCGATCATCATGGTGAACTCTACGCTGATGGACAATGGCGCATTGGCAGCGAGAAAATTCCCTTCAATCTCAAGTCGTCAATTGACTCCCCTGCGTTGCTTCAATCGCTTTTGGGAACCACCTCCCCAGGTGAGGTGGTATTTGATGACCCGCCCATACTGGAGGCCAAGGGCGAAATTTATGTCTCTGGAGAAAATGCCGAAAGCACCTATCGCATGCAGGCTGTCGGCAGCTTCGCATGCAGGCGGTTTAGTAGTCGCGGCGAAAATTTTCAAGAGGCCCGTGCCGATTTTTCAATCGGACCGGAGCGCTGGTATATACGCAATCTGTTCCTCAAACACATGAGCGGAACGCTTAGTGGCAATGCCCTTAGTGAGACCACAGGAGACATCCATTATGACACCACCATCAAAATGGATCCGGCAACATTCGCACCTTTCGTTACTGGCGAGACAACACAGGATCTCCTGCAACGGTTCAGGTTCAGGGAAAAGCCCGCCGTAAATATTCACTTTTCCGGCTCAGGCCCTACAACCAACCCCGAACAATGGCAAACCCATGGCCATTTTAGAATTGGTCACTGCAAATACAGGGACATCCCGCTGCTTGGAGCAACCGGCACCTTCGAGATACACCCGCAAGGCATCACCTTGCGGAATTTCCGGATCGATCCTGATGAAGGGCACTTCATCGACGGCAAACTGGCAAAATTTCTAGACCGGGAAGAACTGGTGATACTCGAAGGGCTCCGTGGCAGAGCTTATCCGGCCCATGTAGCATCCTATTTTTCACCGCAAACAGCCGATGTGCTCGCACAATACCATTTCGGAACTCCCCCTGACCTTACCCTTGAGGGTACAATCGACAGTGGTGGTCGCGGGAGATCCCAATTTCAATCAACCTTCCAATCCTCCGCCCCTGCCAATTTCCGCCTGCTCGAACGCGAACTGTCAGTGATTGAGCCCGAGGGCACCGTGCAAATGAACGGTTCGTTGATCAAAATCGACGTTAAAGGTAAAACGCTGGGCGGTGAAGTAAACTACCGGGGAGCAGTGGACATTGCCAATGGAAGCAACAGCATCCGCAGTCATTTAAAAGGTAAAGGTATCAACTTCGGGCAACTTGCATCGCTCTACGGGGCTCACGACACTGAAACCGAAGGTGAACTAGAGTGCGCTCTTCAATTTGATATCCCCGGTGATGCTCCCGAAAAATGGACAGGCCAAGGAACGGCAAGCATCGCCAATGGCGATATATTTTCCATGCCCTTCATGGGCACGATATCCCGCCAGCTCAATGCCAACCTAGCCACCAGAACCGCATCCCTGCCGTTTCTCATCAGCAGTGTGCTGGATCTCGAGCAGACGAATGATTTAAGTGAAGATGCAACCATTGATTCCAGTTTCCGGAATGAAGGTGACGGCATTATCCAAATTATCACATTTAAAGGGGTCGCCCCAGGATTCACCCTGCAGGCAGAGGGTCAAATAAACACCCTCAAGGCCAATGACCAACTCGATATCAGGGCAGAAATGAATGCCCGGGGGCCGTTGAAAATCGTGGGTTGGCCTATTTCCAAGCTGTTTAAATACCAATGCGGGGGATCATTCGATGCCCCCATCTGGAGCCCTGTAAACTTCAACCTGCTAAACCGGAAGAACAATCACGGGAAAGGCATCTTTGACTGGAGATTCAAAACAAGAGGCATTTTACCAATACCCCGGATCATCATCCGCCCGAAGGAAAATGAAAGGGACCTTCGCGAAAACGATGCGGGGAAGGAACCCTCCGACGCCACTCAGGCGGTGATTGACTAAAGACGCTCCTGTCCCTCCAAAACCTCACGCAACACATTGGAGACCATGTTGATGTCATAAGGTTTCGAGAGTGAACTGATAAAGCCCTGGTCACGCTGCTCCTCAGTCACCGGATTGCTCAAATACCCGCTGCTGGCTATCACCTTGGCCTCAGGATCAACATCCAGTATTCTTTCGGTAGCCTCCTCGCCATTAATTCCACCTGGCAGGGTTAAATCCATCAATACTGCGGCAAACGGCATTCTGTCATGGTAATGACGCTGAAAAACCCGGACTCCCTCCTCGCCATTAGGAGTGCAGACAACATTGAAATCAAGATGCCTCAAGATGGCCTGGATAGTGTTGAGTATCATCTGGTCGTCATCCACCACAAGGATTCTTTGGCCCCGCCCGTGATAAAATTCTCCACTTCCGGTTTCTTCATTGTCCTCATTTTCCTCGGCAATGAATTCCTGGCCGGTAGCAGGCAGATAGACGGTAAAGCAAGTTCCCTTACCCTCCTCTGATGCAACATCAATCCGTCCTCCGTGTTCACGCACAACGCTCAGGCAGGTGGCGAGGCCAAGTCCGCTCCCGGTATCCTTCGTGGTGTAAAAGAGCGTGAAAATCTCTTCCAGTTTCTCAGCAGGAATGCCGCAACCATGATCCATGACCTCCAGTCGCAGATAAGGCCCGGGTGACAGGTCATCCTTTTCACCCTCGAACAACTCAACATTGGAGAGCTTTGCCTGGAAAATACCCTGGTCATTTATGGCTTGCCGGGCATTAAAGATCAGGTTGCTGATCACCTGGCTAATACGGGCAACATTAATGGTAGCAGCCCAGAGGTTGTCACCAAGGAGAACGCGGCACTGGGCTCCTGAGCCTCCCCCGGTACACAACTGTGCAGTCTTCTGGAGCAAATGCCCAACATCCTCCTCCGATCTTTCGCCGCCATCACCACGAGCAACAAAAAGCAAATGCTCGGCCATCTCGCAGCCGTTCTTGGATGCTTCCAGAGCATCATCAATCTGGGATCCAAGCTCATTGTCACCAACCCGCTGGCGCGCCAATGACAGGTTACCCATGACCGCAGTTAAAATATTCTTGAAATCATGCGCAATTCCTCCCGCCAATAGCGCAAGAGTCTCCATCCTGTCCGAACGTAACTGATCATCATCGAGAACCGCCCCATCAATCATCTCGACGCTTATCCGGTCATCCCCCGCCTGTTGAGCACCAGAATCATCCTCCTCAGCCACCGTGAGCATGAAATTCAAAGGAACCCCCTGATCATCGCAGACACAGCTCACCTTCCATGTGCAGTTCAACTCCGATCCGTCTGCACGAAGCAGGGGATTACTGATTTCAAAAACTCCCTGATTAGCAGCGACGGCAGAAAGCCTGTCGAGCAACATCTGCAGGTTCTTCCCGCCAAATAACGTCGCCAATGCATTGCCTAGCAGGTTTTCAATATCAAAACCACTCAGCGAGGCGATCCCGCGGTTCACAAACACCATCCGCGGGCCGGCACCCTCCTGAGGTTCAAGATCCAAGATAATGACTCCCTCATCCACCTGGTCCACCGCCATCCGGAGATGATGATATAATGTCCAGATGCGCTGAGTTGTTGAATCCATCCTTGCCATCAAGATATCCCAAACTTGACCGAAACACCGTTAGGCGGCATCACCAATTAGTAAAGTAAAGTTAAATTCCTATTCATTTAAATCATGATGGCAGCACAACATTGCCAAAGATCTCTCCTATAAACTCAAAAAGGGGTTGCGCGTCTGCCGGTTTCCGCTAATTTTCCCGCCCCATGGCTAGAACAGCGGGAAAAAGTAAAACACACAAGGCAATCTCCAAGCGGGTTAAAGTAACCGGCACTGGGAAAATGTTGCGCCGTAAACAAGGCAAGCGCCACCTCCTCCTAAATAAAAACCGCAAAAGAAAGCGCAATTTGGGTAAGGCGACACTTGTCTCAGGGGCTGACTTACCGCGTTTCCGCGAAAACCTGCCCTTTAGCCACTAATTCGCCATTAAAGCGAAACTCTGCTATTTCTGTTTAAACACAGTCAAAGCAGGCAACGACCTCGCGGCCTGATTCCCGGTTAAGGGAATCAACCCGGACAGGCGAGACCGCAGGTCATGAAAATATAAACCAAACTGCCTGAACCGGAGGATAACATAAATGCCAAGAGCAACCAACTCTCCAGCAAGTCGCAAACGACGCAAGCGAATGCTTGCCAAAGCCAAGGGTTTCCGTGGCTTCCGCTCAACAAAATACCGCTTTGCAAAGGACGCCGTCCGCAAAGCAATGACTTATGCTTATCGTGATCGCAAGAATCACAAGCGCACCTTCCGGGCACTCTGGATTCAGCGCATCAATGCCGCCTGCCGTGCCCGTGACATCACGTACAGCAGGTTCATGGAAGGGCTTAAGGCAAATGATATTGACCTTGATCGCAAGGTAATGTCCGACATGGCAATCCGCGATGAGGGAGCCTTTACGGAACTCGTGACCCAGGCGAAAGCCGCTCTGGAAAGCAAAAGAACCGCATCGTAAGCGACAACATCGCTGGAAAACAGCGGGAGAACTTCGAACTCGCCCCGCGCGACGGCTTTTTCCCATGCTTAAAGAACTCGAAGTCATCCATGCCGATGCAGCGTCCGCAATTACTGAAATTGTGGATGCTGATGCATTAGAGGCTTTTCGGATCACCTACCTCGGCCGCAAAGGACGGATCACCGTTGCCGCGGCGGGGATGAAGGATATCCCTAAGGAGGATAAGCCCGCTGCCGGCAAGGCCCTTAACGAGGTTCGAGACGCCATTACCTCAGCGATCAGCGACAAAGCAGGATCACTGCAAAATGCCGCTGATGCCAAGGCGGCTGGGAATATTGATGTCACCCTCCCTGGCCAACCGACCCCGAGGGGATCACGCCATCCGGTCTCACAAATACTTGATCAAGCGGTGGCAACCTTGCGCCGCATGGGATTCTCCCTGGCCAGCGGTCCCGAAATCGAAACTGAGTGGCACTGCTTCGACGCCTTAAACACCCCATCTGATCATCCTGCCCGCAATGAGAGTGACACCTTCTACTTTCAAGATGGTCGCCTTCTTCGAACGCATACTTCAACGGTGCAAATACGCACCATGGAGACAACTCCTCCACCTGTCCGGATCATCGCGCCGGGCGCCGCTTTCCGGCGGGATGAAATAGACTCAACCCACCTGAGCCACTTCAACCAACTCGAGGGGCTTTATGTCGATGAAGGCGTCTCCCTGGCAGATCTCAAGGGATCACTCGAATACCTGCTGCGCTCAATCTTCGGGGAAAAAACCCCGGTTCGTTTTCGTCCGCACTTCTTTCCGTTCACTGAACCAAGTTTCGAGATCGATATCATGCTGGAAGCCAGGGGGAAAGAATCTAAATGGATCGAGATCGCGGGTTGTGGGATGGTCGACCCGGATGTGTTCCACGCTGTCAACAAAGCACGAGGGGACAGCGCCTATGCCGCCGAGAAAGTATCCGGGTTTGCCTTCGGCCTAGGCCTGGAACGCCTGGCAATGATCCTCTGGGGAATAGCCGATATCCGGCTGCTCATCGAGAATGATATTCGCTTCCTTCGCCAATTCCCATGAAAGTTGCAATCGATTGGCTAAGTGATCATGTTGACCTCTCAGGATACTCCGAGGCGGAATTGGATAACCTGCTGACGTTTGCAGGCATTGAGGTCGAAGGCATCAAATCAATGCCTGAAAAGGTTGTCGTTGCCAACATTAAGAGCTCCGAGAAGCATCCTGATGCCGATAAATTGTCCGTTTGCATGGTTGATGACGGCACGGAGTCCCTCCGGCAAATCGTCTGCGGTGCGAAAAACTATCAAGTGGGTGATAATGTCCCCCTCGCCCTGCCGGGAGCCACTCTAGGCGCAGGCTTCACCATTAAAAAAGGCAAGCTTCGCGGCATCGAGTCAAACGGCATGCTTTGTAGCGCAAAAGAACTCGGGGGTGAGGATGACAGCGGGCTGTGGATCCTTCCCGCGGACTGCAAGCCCGGCGCCCCGCTCCTCGGTATTTTTTCCGCGATATTCGACCTGGAAATCACCCCCAACCGCCCCGATTGCCTGAGCCATCTTGGCATCGCGCGGGAACTGGCAGCACTCGCCAGCCGTGACCTTAAATCCAAGCCTGACCACTCCCTTACCAGCATTCCGGAGCAATCCGCAGCCGGGGAAGAAATCAGGATCAGTGCCACTGAAGAATGCAGTTTTTACACGGCACGCCGTATTCAGGGAGTCCAGGTTGCCGAAAGTCCGGCCTGGTTAAAGTCCAAACTTGAGTCAATCGGCCTGCGACCAATCAATAACATCGTTGATATCACCAACTACGTCCTGATGGAAATGGGACAACCCCTGCATGCTTTTGATGCGGCCAAGGTAACAGGGGGGATCCATGTGCGAAAAGCCGAAGCTAAAGAAACCATCCTTGCCCTCGATGGGGTAAATTATCAATTAACGCCCGAGGATCTTGTAATCGCCGATGACACCGGGCCTGTTGCCATTGCCGGAATCATGGGCGGTGAAACCACCGGTGTAACCGTGAGCACAACCGACATCCTGCTCGAATCAGCCTATTTTTCTCCCGCTGGCATCCGCCGCAGCGGACGTCGCCTCGGGATTTCCAGTGACTCAAGTTACCGTTTCGAGCGCAGGGTGGATCCTGCCCAGGTTGCAGGCGCTTCAGAACTGGCTTCCAAGATGATTATGGAACTTGCCGGAGGCCAGGCAGAAGGACATATCATGACCTGCGGCTCATTGCCTGCTTTGAATCAAGGGGTGGAGCTGAATACCGAACATTGCAGGAAGCTGCTGGGCTGCCGTATCACAAGT